>JAGPGD010000047.1 GCA_018056165.1 Paludibacteraceae bacterium
ATCATATCTTATTGTAAATTAGTTAAACAATCTATAAAGATAGTGATTTTCAGGGAGTTGACCAAATAAAAATATAAATAATTAATTGATTTACAATTATTTAACTAAAAATATAACACACTATTGAGTTTAAAAAAATGAGAAAAATTTTATAACCACTTAATTATCTTTAAAATAACAAAAACCTTAATTTTGTTAAACAATATTACAAATATCACCATATTCTTTGGGATAGACAAAGAAATTAAAGAAATATTTCTTTAATTATCTTTAAAATTTTTCATTTTTAGTAAACTTTTATTTAGATATCAATTGTAATTAGTTTTCACTCGATCAGGCATTTTCTATGCATTCTTTGGGAAAACAAAACATTTCGATATTTACAACGCAATTGTTCGACGACAGTAGAACAGATACAAACCTGCTCAGCAAAAAGCATTACTAATTCTTACATTATCAATGTATTACAGTCCTATTTTTGTACCTGACGATACTTAAGAGGTTAATCCTTGAGATATTTCAACCTTATTCTGCTAAGGCTTTAATTATGGTGAACAAATAATAAAATCTAAACTTTATTTTTCTTATTAAGAAACAAAAATCCTTTCAATCAAACAGTTGCATTTGTAAATTGAATTCAACTTTCATTTTATTTTATTTTATTTTTTTTAATGTTAATTTTTCTCCTTTATAAACTGCCAGTTTAAGCGATTAAAAGTAATTTTTAAAAAATGAAAAATGTAAAAAACGGCGAAGAAAAAACTCTCCGCCGGTTGTTATAATTTTAGTTAATTTTATAAATAAACCATGTGAGCTACTTCAAATAATTTGGCATTATTTAAAAATCATTAAATTGCTGTAAAAATTTAACCTACAACTGCATTGTGCTTAAAGTATAAAAATCAATAAAGTATATCAATATATGCTTCCCAATCACCATAATCATCCTCATATATTTTGAAATTCGCAATTCGATCAAAGGTTTTTGTTACAGTTTTTGGCTCAAATCCACCCCCTGGAGTAAATTCTTCTACATCACATTTCCCTTTAACTCGAGCTCTTAAAGGTAAATATTTTTCATCTTTGTTAAATTTACCTTTTTGTTTGATTTCAATGGTTTCAATTTCGACATCTCTTCTTCCACCCAACCAGCCTCCAGTCCATGACAAAGGAGGATCATTTTCAATGCATTCAGTAATAGCTTCTTTGATTTCTTTATCAGATGGTCCTTTTGAACACGACGGGAAAAATACGACTGTAGCTAATATAAAAAGATAAAATACTATTAATTCTATTTGTTTTTTCATAATAATTTATTTTTTATGTTCACACTTAGTTTATTATAGTAATTTTCTTTACAAAAATTTTATTTGAATTCGAAACTAATTTAGAGATTCGCTTTTTAATATGAAAAAATTTTCCCATTAAAGATTTAAAGTTTTTATTTAAACTTATCTTTTAAATCTTTCTAAACACCAAAGTTTAATACTAACTCTTTATCTGTTATTTTTTTATAGAAATTCCTAAAAACAATTATATTAAATTTCACGAATTTATTTTTTATATATAACAAATTTAACTCGATTAAATATTGTTATTTCTCACCGGTAAATATTCCTGAAATTTGAACATCAACTGTTTGTGCATTTACTACATAAAAAAATGTGCCCGAAAATGTTCCTTTTATAAATCCATTTTTGCCATCATAATAATCAGTAATTACTACTTTTACATCATTTTTTGCAGTGTATACAGGTTGATTTGGATAAGCAAGCATGATGTTTACTTCATTACCAACAAAATATTTTTCATTTTTCTTAACATCTTGAGGCAATGTTAATAAAAAGAGAGTCGTTTGTCCTGTAGCAGCTTTCAGAAGATTTAATCCATAACCTTCATCAAAACTCCATTTTACCTTTTCACTCAATGAATAAGTTTTTCCATTTAAAGTATATTCATTGACTACCTCAATCGTAGGAATGCTATCTTCTTTTTTGCAGGATAACACTAAACAACCTATGAATACTAAGAAAAATATTTGTTTTATTGTCAATTTCATAAGATATTAAGATTTATTTTTTAACAGAATGCATATCCTCATATTTGATTTTTGGTAAGTATTGAGCCTTTGGAAGTTTATTGAAATTCCATGTAGTTGGTTCAAGTAAATTATCGTTATCAACAAACACACGTGCATTTCCTTTATGTACAAAAGTGCCATCATTAAAGGTATCATCTACGCATACAAATCCATAACTAAAATTTGAAATTTTCCCGTTTTCAAAAGTTCCTGAAAAAATTTCAGCAAGATCAACAAAACATGATTCGTCTCCTATTTTGTAAGTTCTTGTTTTCACATAAACAGTAAAGTTTTTACCCATGCCCTCTACAACAGCATTCTCTTCTTCTTTGTAACTTCCTGAACTGTAAGATTTGAAACGAATTGAAAACCCTTTTTGAGAATTAAAATTCATAATATCATCAGCAAACAAATATCCAATTTCAAAATCGTTTGTTATATTTGTATTTATTAGCTTTGGCTGAAATAAATAAGTACCTTCTATTTTAGGTGGTTCAATACCGGAATAAATAGGCATTTTCATATCTACGAGAACTTTAATTAAATCGGCAGATATGATGCTATTTAAACGATTATTTAAAATTTTAGATTTATCAAAATAGAAATCCTTATCATTGGGGTAAGAAACTAAATTTGTATAAAAAGTTTCCCAAATAATTTTTTCTGGATTTTTACGAATATGAACTTGATGCTTTAAATCTGCAGGAAGATCATTTTGTATTTCATTGCAGCTATTCCCTGAACATAAACCATTAATAAAATAATAAATGCCTAATATAGAACTAATAGTGTAAGTAATTTCATTATATCCAACAATTTTTTTTATTCCTTTTGAATACATGATTTTAGCAAAATTTTGGTCTGCATCCATCATGGTCTGGCAAGCCCCCGAATAGAAAAAAGAATTTGGGAAACTGTTATCAGCATATTTTTCATTAAAAAATTTTTGAGAAACGCTTAAATATAACACATCTTCATTATTAGAATTGTTCCTTTCTTCTGTACAATGAACATATGTTATTTTATTATCATACCAATCATGAGAAAAATAAGTAAAAAACTCATTGGGATTTACCTCCTCGCCAGTTAATATCCATGTATTGTCAGTACTTGAATCATAGCAACCGTGAGTGAGAATAAAAATGCCGTCATAATTACATAATTTACTACTTAGGAAATTAATATTAAAGTCATTACCTTTTATGTAATCTATATTAGCATAAGAGGTATTTTCTTTTACGATTTCATCAAGCCATAAGTTATATTGAAACCTTGACAAGTCATTGGTATGTTGATTAACAACCAAAATTTTAGGATACATATCATTCCCCGATGCTTTTTCGATATTTAGTTGTTTGGCTTTAACTAATGAATGTAATTGACGAGGAATTTCCTGTTTTTCATCTATCTCTCCTTGTGTTATCAGCCAATATACATATCCGCCTTTTTTATACTTAATTGCTAAATGATCTTTCTCAAAATAAGCATCTTCCACTTGTGGCATTGTTTTATATTTTTTTGCTAATTGGTACAATCCTTGTTCAGGATTAGGAGAGAGTAAAGCACTATCCGCCGAAATGGAAATGACACTATCCGTTTTAATTATTGCTTTTATTTCAGCTTGTGTAAGGGATTTCCCACCCAAATTATCATCATTTTTTTCACATGAACTAAAATTTATTATGATGATAAATATAGCAAGCGATTGCAATACAAAAGCGTAATTTTTTATTTTATATCCTGCTTTCATATGAAATAGTTATTAATTTTTTCATTTTTCAATCTATGGGTTTATGCTAAAAAATAAAATTTAATTATTTTGTCGCTTAAAAATGTTAGTGAATTTAAAAAGAAATTAATAAAACAGAGACTTTTAAGAGTTGAATCAAAAATAATGCATTTAACAAATGCTTAATTTAATAATCTCAAATTACTACCTGAAAATCAAAGGGATTCTTAAAAAAAAATATTTTACCGGCGAAGAAAAAAATCTCCGCCGGTATTTTTAAAATCATCATTATTAGAATTTATATCCTATTGTAAGGAAGCAATTCATAGTTTTTACATCGGTATCTTCGGCATCTGCCACATTAATCAAACCCATTTCCCAACCACAATTAGCTGTAACTCTACCGAATTCAAAACCTACTCCAAGCCCTAATCCTAAATCAAACTTTTTATATCCACCATCATCGCTAAAAGTATCATAACTAAAACTTTGATTTCCAATTTCAATACTTGTTTTTCCACCAACACCATAAGCCAAATAAGGACCAACATTTACATTAAACTTAACTGGCATATTAGCCGCATTGAGATCGATTTTGTAAATAATATTAACAGGTACTTCTAAATATAACATGTTAATTGTTACATTTACATTTTCTGCATCTCCCTTAGCACCTTTTGCAGTTAAAACCAATCCAGATTGAATTCCAACATTTGACACAAACTCATAATCTACCAACCCGCCAATGTTATATCCTACTTTCATTTTTGCATCTTTTGCATCATCTCCATATAAATTTGACAGGTTCATACCACCTCTTACACTATAGGAAATTTGAGCATTTGCAAACCCAGCAATCAATAAAGTAGTTACAAATAAAAAAAATTTTAAATTTGACTTTTTCATAATTTTTTAAATTTAAAATTATTCATTATGATTTTCCTCCTCTGGTTTTGGAATGACCCCGTTTTTTGAGTGGTTTTTGGACTCCACTTTATTTTAACATGATTTGATAATAAAAAAGGATTAAAATTAAATTTAATAATTCCTTATAGGTCGTAGGTTCTCTTATGTTTATCATAGCATTTAAAAATTAATTGATTATTATTGATTATTATCGATTATTGATTATTTATTATTTACACGAATCAGCATCCAAAAATCCTACTTTTATATCGCTAAGTTATAGTTAAACTATGTTAAATTATTATAATTAATTAAAACTGCTTTATATAAGTAGCTAAATCACTAGTAATCAAACCATATAACCTTGTTGTAAAAGATATATATGAATTTTATGAGTAACTTTAGAAATATATTTTTCTATTGTTTTAGTACTGAGATTTAATTTTTTAGCAATTTCAGCATTTTTCAGATGAGTATACCTTTTCAACTGAAATACTTTTCTATAATTTTCGGGAAAACAATAGAGGCAAATTTTAATTTCGCTTTCGATTTCCTTTTTATAAAAATCATCATCAATGTTGGAAGTTTGACAACAATTAACAACATATTCCAACATGGAAAAATCACCGACGAAAAAAACGTTTTTATTTCTGCATAGTTTTAGAAAATCTATACAACGATTATAGGTAAGCTTGTAAAGGTAGGGTTTCAATGAAAAAGAACAGTCAAGGCTGTCGCGTTTCATCCAACAACTGGTAAAAACATCCTGTACCATATCTTTTGCCGTTTCAGAATTATGAACTATTCTTAATGCAAAAAGACATAATGAATGAAAATATTTCTTATAAATAGTTTCAAAATATTGTTCATCCATAAAATAAATTGATTAAAAAAATTACTGGAATGAGGTTAAAAACATTTCTTACCTACTCAAAATGAAATTCTTAACCATTAATTCAGACACAACAAATATAATAAAAAAAGAATTAATATCTATATAATTTATTTTATTTTTTTTAATGTTAATTTTTCTCCTTTATAAACTGCCAGTTTAAGCGATTAAAAGTAATTTTTAAAAAATGAAAAATGTAAAAAACGGCGAAGAAAAAACTCTCCGCCGGTTGTTATAATTTTAGTTAATTTTATAAATAAACCATGTGAGCTACTTCAAATAATTTGGCATTATTTAAAAATCATTAAATTGCTGTAAAAATTTAACCTACAACTGCATTGTGCTTAAAGTATAAAAATCAATAAAGTATATCAATATATGCTTCCCAATCACCATAATCATCCTCATATATTTTGAAATTCGCAATTCGATCAAAGGTTTTTGTTACAGTTTTTGGCTCAAATCCACCCCCTGGAGTAAATTCTTCTACATCACATTTCCCTTTAACTCGAGCTCTTAAAGGTAAATATTTTTCATCTTTGTTAAATTTACCTTTTTGTTTGATTTCAATGGTTTCAATTTCGACATCTCTTCTTCCACCCAACCAGCCTCCAGTCCATGACAAAGGAGGATCATTTTCAATGCATTCAGTAATAGCTTCTTTGATTTCTTTATCAGATGGTCCTTTTGAACACGACGGGAAAAATACGACTGTAGCTAATATAAAAAGATAAAATACTATTAATTCTATTTGTTTTTTCATAATAATTTATTTTTTATGTTCACACTTAGTTTATTATAGTAATTTTCTTTACAAAAATTTTATTTGAATTCGAAACTAATTTAGAGATTCGCTTTTTAATATGAAAAAATTTTCCCATTAAAGATTTAAAGTTTTTATTTAAACTTATCTTTTAAATCTTTCTAAACACCAAAGTTTAATACTAACTCTTTATCTGTTATTTTTTTATAGAAATTCCTAAAAACAATTATATTAAATTTCACGAATTTATTTTTTATATATAACAAATTTAACTCGATTAAATATTGTTATTTCTCACCGGTAAATATTCCTGAAATTTGAACATCAACTGTTTGTGCATTTACTACATAAAAAAATGTGCCCGAAAATGTTCCTTTTATAAATCCATTTTTGCCATCATAATAATCAGTAATTACTACTTTTACATCATTTTTTGCAGTGTATACAGGTTGATTTGGATAAGCAAGCATGATGTTTACTTCATTACCAACAAAATATTTTTCATTTTTCTTAACATCTTGAGGCAATGTTAATAAAAAGAGAGTCGTTTGTCCTGTAGCAGCTTTCAGAAGATTTAATCCATAACCTTCATCAAAACTCCATTTTACCTTTTCACTCAATGAATAAGTTTTTCCATTTAAAGTATATTCATTGACTACCTCAATCGTAGGAATGCTATCTTCTTTTTTGCAGGATAACACTAAACAACCTATGAATACTAAGAAAAATATTTGTTTTATTGTCAATTTCATAAGATATTAAGATTTATTTTTTAACAGAATGCATATCCTCATATTTGATTTTTGGTAAGTATTGAGCCTTTGGAAGTTTATTGAAATTCCATGTAGTTGGTTCAAGTAAATTATCGTTATCAACAAACACACGTGCATTTCCTTTATGTACAAAAGTGCCATCATTAAAGGTATCATCTACGCATACAAATCCATAACTAAAATTTGAAATTTTCCCGTTTTCAAAAGTTCCTGAAAAAATTTCAGCAAGATCAACAAAACATGATTCGTCTCCTATTTTGTAAGTTCTTGTTTTCACATAAACAGTAAAGTTTTTACCCATGCCCTCTACAACAGCATTCTCTTCTTCTTTGTAACTTCCTGAACTGTAAGATTTGAAACGAATTGAAAACCCTTTTTGAGAATTAAAATTCATAATATCATCAGCAAACAAATATCCAATTTCAAAATCGTTTGTTATATTTGTATTTATTAGCTTTGGCTGAAATAAATAAGTACCTTCTATTTTAGGTGGTTCAATACCGGAATAAATAGGCATTTTCATATCTACGAGAACTTTAATTAAATCGGCAGATATGATGCTATTTAAACGATTATTTAAAATTTTAGATTTATCAAAATAGAAATCCTTATCATTGGGGTAAGAAACTAAATTTGTATAAAAAGTTTCCCAAATAATTTTTTCTGGATTTTTACGAATATGAACTTGATGCTTTAAATCTGCAGGAAGATCATTTTGTATTTCATTGCAGCTATTCCCTGAACATAAACCATTAATAAAATAATAAATGCCTAATATAGAACTAATAGTGTAAGTAATTTCATTATATCCAACAATTTTTTTTATTCCTTTTGAATACATGATTTTAGCAAAATTTTGGTCTGCATCCATCATGGTCTGGCAAGCCCCCGAATAGAAAAAAGAATTTGGGAAACTGTTATCAGCATATTTTTCATTAAAAAATTTTTGAGAAACGCTTAAATATAACACATCTTCATTATTAGAATTGTTCCTTTCTTCTGTACAATGAACATATGTTATTTTATTATCATACCAATCATGAGAAAAATAAGTAAAAAACTCATTGGGATTTACCTCCTCGCCAGTTAATATCCATGTATTGTCAGTACTTGAATCATAGCAACCGTGAGTGAGAATAAAAATGCCGTCATAATTACATAATTTACTACTTAGGAAATTAATATTAAAGTCATTACCTTTTATGTAATCTATATTAGCATAAGAGGTATTTTCTTTTACGATTTCATCAAGCCATAAGTTATATTGAAACCTTGACAAGTCATTGGTATGTTGATTAACAACCAAAATTTTAGGATACATATCATTCCCCGATGCTTTTTCGATATTTAGTTGTTTGGCTTTAACTAATGAATGTAATTGACGAGGAATTTCCTGTTTTTCATCTATCTCTCCTTGTGTTATCAGCCAATATACATATCCGCCTTTTTTATACTTAATTGCTAAATGATCTTTCTCAAAATAAGCATCTTCCACTTGTGGCATTGTTTTATATTTTTTTGCTAATTGGTACAATCCTTGTTCAGGATTAGGAGAGAGTAAAGCACTATCCGCCGAAATGGAAATGACACTATCCGTTTTAATTATTGCTTTTATTTCAGCTTGTGTAAGGGATTTCCCACCCAAATTATCATCATTTTTTTCACATGAACTAAAATTTATTATGATGATAAATATAGCAAGCGATTGCAATACAAAAGCGTAATTTTTTATTTTATATCCTGCTTTCATATGAAATAGTTATTAATTTTTTCATTTTTCAATCTATGGGTTTATGCTAAAAAATAAAATTTAATTATTTTGTCGCTTAAAAATGTTAGTGAATTTAAAAAGAAATTAATAAAACAGAGACTTTTAAGAGTTGAATCAAAAATAATGCATTTAACAAATGCTTAATTTAATAATCTCAAATTACTACCTGAAAATCAAAGGGATTCTTAAAAAAAAATATTTTACCGGCGAAGAAAAAAATCTCCGCCGGTATTTTTAAAATCATCATTATTAGAATTTATATCCTATTGTAAGGAAGCAATTCATAGTTTTTACATCGGTATCTTCGGCATCTGCCACATTAATCAAACCCATTTCCCAACCACAATTAGCTGTAACTCTACCGAATTCAAAACCTACTCCAAGCCCTAATCCTAAATCAAACTTTTTATATCCACCATCATCGCTAAAAGTATCATAACTAAAACTTTGATTTCCAATTTCAATACTTGTTTTTCCACCAACACCATAAGCCAAATAAGGACCAACATTTACATTAAACTTAACTGGCATATTAGCCGCATTGAGATCGATTTTGTAAATAATATTAACAGGTACTTCTAAATATAACATGTTAATTGTTACATTTACATTTTCTGCATCTCCCTTAGCACCTTTTGCAGTTAAAACCAATCCAGATTGAATTCCAACATTTGACACAAACTCATAATCTACCAACCCGCCAATGTTATATCCTACTTTCATTTTTGCATCTTTTGCATCATCTCCATATAAATTTGACAGGTTCATACCACCTCTTACACTATAGGAAATTTGAGCATTTGCAAACCCAGCAATCAATAAAGTAGTTACAAATAAAAAAAATTTTAAATTTGACTTTTTCATAATTTTTTAAATTTAAAATTATTCATTATGATTTTCCTCCTCTGGTTTTGGAATGACCCCGTTTTTTGAGTGGTTTTTGGACTCCACTTTATTTTAACATGATTTGATAATAAAAAAGGATTAAAATTAAATTTAATAATTCCTTATAGGTCGTAGGTTCTCTTATGTTTATCATAGCATTTAAAAATTAATTGATTATTATTGATTATTATCGATTATTGATTATTTATTATTTACACGAATCAGCATCCAAAAATCCTACTTTTATATCGCTAAGTTATAGTTAAACTATGTTAAATTATTATAATTAATTAAAACTGCTTTATATAAGTAGCTAAATCACTAGTAATCAAACCATATAACCTTGTTGTAAAAGATATATATGAATTTTATGAGTAACTTTAGAAATATATTTTTCTATTGTTTTAGTACTGAGATTTAATTTTTTAGCAATTTCAGCATTTTTCAGATGAGTATACCTTTTCAACTGAAATACTTTTCTATAATTTTCGGGAAAACAATAGAGGCAAATTTTAATTTCGCTTTCGATTTCCTTTTTATAAAAATCATCATCAATGTTGGAAGTTTGACAACAATTAACAACATATTCCAACATGGAAAAATCACCGACGAAAAAAACGTTTTTATTTCTGCATAGTTTTAGAAAATCTATACAACGATTATAGGTAAGCTTGTAAAGGTAGGGTTTCAATGAAAAAGAACAGTCAAGGCTGTCGCGTTTCATCCAACAACTGGTAAAAACATCCTGTACCATATCTTTTGCCGTTTCAGAATTATGAACTATTCTTAATGCAAAAAGACATAATGAATGAAAATATTTCTTATAAATAGTTTCAAAATATTGTTCATCCATAAAATAAATTGATTAAAAAAATTACTGGAATGAGGTTAAAAACATTTCTTACCTACTCAAAATGAAATTCTTAACCATTAATTCAGACACAACAAATATAATAAAAAAAGAATTAATATCTATATAATTTATTTTATTTTTTTTAATGTTAATTTTTCTCCTTTATAAACTGCCAGTTTAAGCGATTAAAAGTAATTTTTAAAAAATGAAAAATGTAAAAAACGGCGAGGAAAAAAATCTTCGCCGGTTTTGTTCAGTAATTTCTTTTACGCAAAATTTTTTGTTAAAACTTCCTGGATGAAGCTCAAAATATTTTTATTTGAGAAGAATTAATTTTTTTGTTTCACTAAAACCTTTTGTACTCATTTTATAGAAATAAATGCCACCCGGCAAGTTGGTGCCGTTAAATTCCACTTCGTATTTGCCGGCATTCAGTTCGCCTTCGAAAAGCGTTGTAACTTCTCGCCCAAAAAGATCATAAACTTTCAGTGTTACACTGCTTCTTTCCGGCAATTCGTAACGAATCAAAGTTGTAGTAACAAATGGATTGGGCTGATTCTGGGATAAGGAAAAATGATTGGGTAAAATATTATCATCTTTCCCAGTTGGTGGTTCAGTTACTATTTCAGCAGAAGAACAGTAACTCCATGCTCCACCTGTTTGCACTTTATGATTATACGCACTGCTGTTGTTAGTCAATCTCAAAGCTAAATAATTACCATTTGTCAAATTGAAAGCAGCTGCATTCGTTTCAAAAGTAAAAATGGTCTTATAGCCATCGCCGGTAATTATAGCTTGAGGACCACCGGATATAAAATCATTTCCATCGGTTGACGAACCAATCTCTACTGTAAATTCATCTCCATTTGCCGGTGTTGTTGTAAATACTATTTGTCCCGTCCATGTGTCATTTCCTGAATAACTGATATTTTTTGTTGCCACCTCGTTCGCTATCCAGATTTGAGAATTACCGGCATTTAAAGTAACATTTCCGTATGCTTTGGTCCGATCATCACGATACATTTTGCCATCATTGTTTAGCCACCAGGCTTGCAAAGAATAGTGCTCGGATGTTGTCATCAAAGGATAGTTATCAGTCATACCCAAGCCGTTGTATGAATCAGCTCCAATTCCATCT
>JAGPGD010000048.1 GCA_018056165.1 Paludibacteraceae bacterium
GGAGCAACAATGGAGGAATTCCTGAAGCAATTGGAGAAGGTGGAATAGTTGTGAATGAAGGTGAAAACTTTGAAAAACGATTTGCCGAGGGAGTGATAAAAATATTAAAAAATCCGATAGATAAAAATTTTTTAAGGAACAGAGCTTCTGAATTTTCGTGGGATAATATTGTGAAAAAAGAATTAGAAATTTACCAAAATATCTCTTAAATTTACAAACAAATTCTTAATCTCAAATATTTTAAAATATGGACAATTTCAATTTTTATAGTCCTACTTATTTTGTGTTTGGAAGAGGACGAGAGAACGAAGCAGGAAAATATGTAAAACGTTTTGGTGGTTCAAAAGTACTTCTTCACTATGGTGGAGGTTCGGCCATAAAAAGTGGTTTACTGGATCGAGTCAAAAATTCCTTAAAAAAGGAAAATATTTCTTTTCTGGAATTGGGTGGCGTGAAACCAAATCCACGCAGTGGGTTGGTATATCAAGGAATAGAAATTTGCAAGAAAGAAAAAATTGATTTTCTTCTGGCTGTTGGAGGTGGTAGCGTGATTGATTCTGCAAAAGCTATTGCAGCAGGTGCTTTATACAATGGCGATTTCTGGGACTTTTATTGCGGGAAAAGAGTTGAAAAAGCTCTTCCAGTAGGGACAATACTTACTATTGCTGCAGCCGGCAGTGAAGGATCAAATGGTTCGGTAATTACCAATGAAAAGGGTATGTTGAAACGTTCAGCCGAAGGCGATGCTTTGCGTCCTGTTTTTTCTATTTTAAATCCAGAACTCACTTTTACTTTACCAGCTTATCAAACAGCTTGCGGTATTACTGATATGATGGCTCATGTGATGGAAAGATATTTCACCAACACTAAAGAAGTAGAAATTACCGACCGCCTTTGTGAAGGAATTTTACTGGCAATTATCAACGAAGCGACCAAAGTTATTGCCGAACCAGATAATTATGATGCCCGAGCTAATATTATGTGGGCTGGAATGGTTGCACATAACGATATTTGCGGCGTGGGTCGTGAACAGGATTGGGCAACTCATGGAATGGAACATGAATTGTCAGCTTTATATGACGTAGCTCACGGGGCTGGTTTAGCAGTGATGTTCCCTGCCTGGATGAAGTATGTAATGCATCATGACATTATGCGTTTTGCTCAATTTGCAGTTCGTATCTGGGGTTGCCAGATGGATTTTCAGCATCCTGAAAATGCAGCTAAAAAGGGAATTGAAAAGCTGGAACAATTTCTGGTTTCCATTGGCATGCCTATCCGTTTTGCACAATTAGGTGCTAAAGCTGAAGATATTCCTTTGCTGGTGAAAAACATGCAATTGGGTGATAAAACACTGGGCAGTTTTGTGAAACTAACAGAAAATGATATAAGAAAAATTTACGAATTAGCTGTGTGACAGTTCACTCCAAAAGAAAATTATTTTATGTTAGGACTGAATTTTTTAAATGCAAATTCAATTATTTTTTGGTTCGCCTGGTAATGTCTATACAAAAACTCGATAAGGGAACAAACACTTTTTAATGAAAAAATATAGCTTTATGAAAAAATAAAGCCTACGTTATTAAATATTCTTCTGATGAACAAGTACTTAGATAAAAAAATATCACAAATTCAGGCAAGAATTAAACTGCCTGCCTCTAAAAGTCTAAGTAATCGAGCTTTGATTTTGAACGCTCTAGCTAAAAATCCTTATCCGATTGAAAATCTTTCTGATTCGGATGATACGGTGGTTATGATAAATGCTTTAAATTCAACAGGAAATTTTATTAATGTAGGAGCTGCAGGAACTGCTATGCGTTTTCTTACTGCGTATTTTGCTTTAAAAGAGGGAGAATGGACACTTACTGGGAGTGAACGAATGAAACAGCGTCCAATCAAATTATTAGTGGATGCCCTTAACAGTATCGGCGGAAAAATTGAATATCTAGAAAAAGAAGGTTTTCCTCCTTTAAAAATATACGGAAACGATTTGATTGGTGGCATTGTTCATTTGAATGGTGGCGTAAGTAGTCAATATATATCTGCCTTAATGATGATTGCTCCTTATATGAAAAAAGGTTTAGAAATTGTATTGGAAGGAAAAATCATTTCAAAGCCTTATATTGAAATGACCAAAAATTTGATGAAAGAATTTGGAGCAAAAGTAAAGTTTGAAAATAACAGGATTATCATTCCTTCTCAAATTTACCAACCCATTCATTATCAAGTAGAAAGTGATTGGACAGCCGCTTCTTATTGGTATGAAGCGCTTTCCATTGCCGGGAAAGGTGAAATTTTTCTGGAAGGTTTAAATGAAAATAGTTATCAAGGCGACAGCAAAGTAGCTCAATTATTTGAAATGCTGGGAGTTTCCACTCAATATTTGTCAGAAGGTATTTTGCTTACACCTACTGGAAAATATATCCGTAAATTTGAATACGATTTTACCGATCAACCGGATTTAGCTCAAACTTTTGCAGTAACTTGTTGTTTGTTAAACATTCCTTTTCATTTTCAAGGTCTGGAAAGTTTAAAAATAAAAGAAACCAACCGTATAGCTGCTCTCATTAATGAACTGGAAAAATTGGACTATATTCTTCAGGAACCAAAAGAAGGAGAATTAATATGGTCAGGCGAAAAAAAATCAATTTTGTCAAAAGAACAACCCATTTCAATTAGTACTTATGAAGATCATCGCATGGCAATGGCTTTTGCGCCGGTTTCCTTCATAATGCCTATTACTATCGAAAACGCAGAAGTAGTGAGTAAATCTTATCCACATTTTTGGGAGGATTTTGAAAAGATAAAATAAATCCAAATTTGTCATCAGGGTAAAATTTCTAATGGCAGTCATTAGAAAAATGCAGTACCTCAATAAATTAACTTTACAAATAAAGAGAACTTGCTAAAAGTAATTTATTTCGTTTTTTACAATAAATTTCCACATTTGATAATTCTATATTAAATTAAGTTCAAGTAAAAAATAAAATTCACTTTAAAAAGAAGCATTAGGGGTATTAAATTTTTTAGTGCAATCGTTTGCAATTAAAAAGAGAGTTTTTTATCCAAAATAATAAGATAAAAGAATAATATCATTATATATTTGTGTGTTAGATTCAGAAAAAAATATATCGCCATGAAAAAAATTATTTTCACTTTTTTTGCTTTTCTTTCTACACTTATTGGTTGGGCACAAATTGTTATAACCAATCCTGCCATTATTACAAAAGATTATGATGGAGAAATAGAAGTTATTTATGATGCCACCAAAGGAACAGCAGGATTAAAAGACTATACAGGAGATGTATATGCCCACACCGGTGTTATCACTTCCGAAAGTATCAATTCAAGTGACTGGAAACATGCTCCTACATGGGGCGATAATTCTCCAAAATATAAGTTGACTCCACTGGGAAATAATAAATGGAAATTATTGATTACCCCCAACATGCAAACATATTACAATTTGAATCCTGGTGAAGTGGTAAAAAAACTTGCTTTTGTTTTTCGAAGCGCTGATAAAACTAAAGAAGGAAAAGATGTAGGCGGAGCAGATATTTTTGTAACAGTATATGAAAGTGGATTAAATATTGCTTTCACTTCCCCCAGTAATAATCAAGCTGTGAATTTAGGTTCATCTATAAATTTTACAATAAATTCTTCAATCACAGCCGATTTGAAATTGTTGTTCAATAACAATGTTCTTCAAAGTGCATCTAATACTACTTCATTAACTTATAGTTATACCTTCAACAATACAGGCGATTATACATTCATTGCTTCTGCAACGGCCAATAATACAACTGTTTATGATACTTTGCAAGTATGCGTGCCTGAACCAGTTACCAATCAAGCTCGTCCAGGAGGCGTTCAAGTAGGAATCAACTATATAAATAATTCCACTGTTACGTTGGTTTTTCATGCACCGAACAAAAATAATGTTTTCCTTATAGGTGACTTTAACAACTGGACACAATTGAATGCTTATCAATTAAAAAAAGATGAAGAATACTGGTGGATTACCTTAACCGAATTAACACCGGGGAAAATTTATGCTTATCAATATTTGGTAGATGGAACCATTCGTTCCAGTGACCCTTACACCGAAATGGTACTTGATCCATGGAATGATAAATGGATTAGCTCAACCATTTATCCCAATTTAAAACCTTATCCCGAAGGAAAAACACAAGGTTTGGTTGCTACTTTTCAAACAGCTAAACCTGCTTATAATTGGGAAATTACAAACTTTCAGATGCCCCCAAAAGAAAATATGGTAATTTATGAATTATTACTACGTGATTTTACTCCAGAAAAATCATTGTCAGGTGCTATTAATAAATTAGATTATTTAAAAAATTTAGGAATCACAGCCATCGAATTAATGCCCATTACAGAATTTGATGGGAACAATAGTTGGGGATACAATCCAAATCATTATTTTGCTCCTGATAAAGCCTATGGAACTCCAGAAATGTATAAAAAATTTATTGATGAATGTCACAAACGAGGAATTGCAGTAATTCTTGATATGGTATTCAACCATGCTACAGGTCTTTGTCCTTTTGCTTTGCTTTATTGGGACAGCGCAAATACTCGTCCTGCCACAAATAATCCCTGGATGAATCCTGTTGCACCTCATCAATTTAGTGTATTTAATGATTTTAATCATACTTATTGGGGAACAAAAGAATATTTTAAACGAGTTCTCCAATATTGGATTACTGAATATAAAGTAGATGGTTATCGAATGGATTTAAGCAAAGGATTTACTCAAAATTCAGGCACCGAAAGTTCTGACGACCAGTCAAGAGTTGATATTTTAACTGAATATTTTAATGCTGTAACTGATGATGCTATTTTTATCTTAGAACATTTTACCAGCTACAATGAAGAACTCACTTTAGCAAATAAAGGTATGTTTTTATGGAGAAATATGAATAATGCTTATTCACAAGCAGCAATGGGATTTCAGAGTAGTTGCGATTTTTCAGGAATGAATACCTTTCCTCGTCGCTGGGTAGGATATGCTGAAAGTCACGATGAAGAACGAAATTTTTACAAAGCCAAAACATGGGGAGATGGTCCAGTAAAGACAGATTCAATTTATAGAATTTCAAGAGTACCGTTAGTTGTTGCTTTTGCTACTTTGATGCCAGGCCCCAAAATGATTTGGCAGTTTGAAGAGCTTGGATATGATTATTCTATTTCCTTCAATGGCGGAAACACTAACCCTAAACCCTCTGCGTGGGGATGGTTAAATTTACCTCACCGAAAAGCTGCTTATGACGCTTGTTCAAAAATAATTTCCTTAAAGAAAATGTATCCTACTGCTTTCATGCAAGGAAATTACAACATGCAAGTTGCTCAAAGTGATTGGGCAAATGGGAAAAGAATAGCACTCACACATTCTGACTTGAATATGGTGGCATTAGGAAATTTTCAGTCAACAAATACTGTTACTACCTATCCTTCATTTCAAAAGGCAGGTAAATGGTATGATTTATTAACAGGCGATTCCATTGATATTACTAATACCAATTTGACTATTGATTTACAAGCCGGCGAATTAAAAATTTATACGGATAAAAAAATCATTAATTCTACCAATGAAGTAATAAATCCTGTGATTGATAAAGAGGTTACCATTTATCCAACAATCACTTCTGATAAAGTATATATTTCATCTACAAACAAAATAGAAAAAATAAGTCTCTATAACTTACAAGGGACTTTAATAAAAGCATTTCAACCAACTATTAATGAAATTGATGTTGCAAATTTGCAGGGAGGTGTTTATCTTTTAGATATTCAAACTATAAAAGGAAAAAATGCCTACAAAATTGTAAAGTTCTAAAAAATTACTCCCTTTTATATCATTGAATTATCTAATTTTATTATGAAATTTGTTTTATCAAATGCACTGATAGTTGAATCCTTTTATGAAAAAAAACAACATTTCCATTAAGAAAATTATTGTTCCTACTATTCCGTTAGGTGGTTTTTTGATTTTACTTTGCTTGGGATTGTGGATAATTTCTTTTTTTATTAAAACAAATCCTCCTTCTTTGTCTTCTCTTTCCCCTTTGATGGCAACCTTAGAGGAAAATCTTCCAGTTAATATTGTAATCGCTAATATTTTAAGTTTTGTATTGACTATTTTTAATGGGATGTTGGCTGAACATTTAAACAATCGTTTCACCATTATTCACGCAAGAACCTTCCTCCCATTTTTTATTTTCTTGATATTGATGTCAACATGGTATGGCATTCATTCGATGTGGATACTGCAAATAGTACTAACTTTTTTTATTGGTTCTTTCTTTTTTTTGTTCGATATGTTTCATCAAAACCAACCAGTTGAGCAAGCCTATATTGGTAGTTTATTAATAGGACTTTGTAGTTTATTTTTGCCTTCTTTAATATTTATTATTCCTCTATTCTGGGTAGGTTTTTTTCAGTTTCAAAATTTTACCTTAAAAACTTTTCTGGCATCTTTATTGGGCTGGTTAACCCCTTTTGTACTTTATTTTGGTTTTTATTTTGTTTTTCAACCTCAAGTCGATTTGCATCCCTTGTTTGTTCAATATTTTCATTTTGAAAGTAATTTTTCTTTTAAACCTATTATGAGTATAGAAAGTATTTATGGAGGTTTATTTGCTTTGTTGCTTTTGGTAATAATTGGCAGCATTTATAATGATTTTCAAAAAAATGCTATCCCTACTCGAAAAAGATTGAATTTTCTTGTGTTCTCTTTATTATTATTTATCGTTCTTTCTTTGTTGAATTTTTATCAAAGAATATTTTACCTTCCTTTTTTTGCTTATATTTCTTCTTTGTTATTTTCACATGCTTTTACCTTGAAGGAAAACAAATTTTTTAGTGTGCTATTTATTGTTTTTTGTTTATTAAATATAGCATTTGTTTTTTCGAAATTGTTGATTGATTTCGTATAGAAAATGAAATTTGCTGAAGGTGGTTATTTTTGACTTTATTGCTGGTCAGGATAGTTATTTTCTTTTAGTGCTTACAGGTATGGTATGATTTTACAGGTTTGGATAATGGATTTGTTTTCTGGTAAATTCTTTGATAAATTGAGGAGGGTGGTGATACATTATTTTTGTTGTAGTTTAAAAAATATTTATCTGTCATTTTCTGAAAAAATCAATGAGCATTTGCCAACAAGAACTTTTTAAATTCTTCAAAATCTTTACTTAATGGAATACTTTTCTTTTCTCCTTTCATAAATTTCTGAAGTTTTGCAGGGATTTCAATTTTCTCACCAATAATTTTTTCTACCGTATCAAGAAACTTTGCAGGATGAGCTGTTTCCAAAAATATACCATTTTCTTCAGGTAACAATTTGTCTTTCAAGGCTTGGTAGCCACAAGCTCCATGAGGATCGAGTAAATAACCATTTTTAGAGAAACAGTTTTTGATCGTTGCAGCGATTTGCTCATCAGTATAACTGATTCCGCTTATATCTTTGGTAATAGCTTTGTGAGAATAACCATACAAATCAAGAATTCGATCAAAATTACTTGGATTGCCCACATCCATTGCATTAGCGATGGTAGCCACAGAAGTACGTGGATGATATTCACCTGTTTGAAGGTACTCTAAAAAAACATCATTGCGATTATTAGCTGCAATAAATCGCTTAACAGGAAGTCCCATTCGTTTGGCAATAAGTCCTGCCGTAAGATTGCCGAAATTTCCACTGGGAACACATATAACCATTTCCAGTTCTTCAGCAGTATATTTTGGATGAATGGCTCTTAATTGGGCAAAAGCATAGAAATAATAAAAAGATTGTGGCAATAGTCGAGCAATATTAATGGAATTGGCTGAAGTCAACTTAAAGCAAGCATTTAGTTCCGGGTCGACAAAGGCTGATTTTACCAGCCGCTGACAATCATCAAATGTTCCTTCGATTTCGAGTGCAGTAATGTTTTCCCCTAATGTGGTAAACTGACATTCTTGGATAGAGCTTACCAAACCTTTTGGATAAAGGACATACACATGAATTCCCTCGATGCCCAAAAAACCGTTTGCAACTGCACTTCCAGTGTCACCTGAAGTAGCTACCAGTACATTTACATTTCTTTCACCTTCTTTTTGAATAAAATAGCTCAGCAACCGTGACATAAATCGTGCTCCTACATCTTTGAAAGCCAGTGTAGGTCCATGAAACAATTCCAAACTATAAATATGGTCTTCAACGGGTATAAGTGGAATATCAAAATTTAATGTGTCGTCCACAATTTTTTTTAATGCCCGAGAATCAATATCATCACCAAAAAAGGCGTCAGCAACGATAAAAGAAATTTCCTGTAAAGACATGTTCATCATGGTATCAAAAAAAGAAGAAGGCAGTTTTTTTATTTCTTCAGGCATAAAAAGCCCCTTATCATCTGCCAAACCTTTTACCACTGCTTCTTGTAAGGTAATGTTCTTTACTATTTTGTTGGTACTGTAATATTTCATCTGAATATTATTTCTTTTTTCCTTTTGGTTGTATAAGATTTTGTAAGTATTTACTTATATAAAAGTTATGTTATAAAATTATTTTATGGAATAAATCTGATTTTAACTAATTTTCCCCCGAAACAAATATAAGGAAGTTTTTCTCATCCTTCTGAAGGTTTGTTAGTTTTTTAATGTTTTTGTGATTTAAAATTCATAATAACTTTCAAATTCCTTGATTTTTCTATTAGTTGGAATTTCCTATTAAGTTTTTCATAAATTCATTTCCTTTTAATAAACCATAGCTTCCTTTTCGAGCAGCAAATTCATCGTAAGTTGTTACTTCATCAGGTGTTTCTCCAGGATGATAAATGACAAAAGGAACAGGATTACATGTATGCGTTCTGAGAGCACAGGGAGTTGGGTGATCTGGCAAAACGGCTATAGTAACAGGCTCGTTCCATTTGGAAACTTCTTCAAAAATGGGTTTCACAATCCGCGCATCCAGATATTCAATTGTCTTTATTTTTAGTGGAACATCACCATCATGACCAGCTTCATCGCTTGCTTCGACGTGAACATAAACAAAATCATCAGTTCGTAATGCTTCAATAGCTGCTTGGGCTTTACCTTCATAATTAGTGTTATATAAACCTGTAGCACCTTCAACATTGATAACATTTAAACCAGCATATACTCCAATTCCTTTAATAAGATCAACAGCAGAAATGACAGAACCCTTTTTAAAATGATAAAGTTCTGATAAAGTTTTCATTTCTGGTTTATAGCCTGGCGACCAGAGCCAGATGCTGTTGGCTTTGTCTTTTCCTTCAGCAGCTCGTTTTAAATTGACGGGATGATTTTCAAGCAATTCCTGAGAACGAAGCGTAAGTTCATTGAGATAATCTGCTGTAGCTTGTGCATCGGGGGACAAAGCTTTTATCATTACTTTTCGAAAGGGAATACCTGGCACATCATGCGGTGGCGTACATTTTAGATTCTTGTTTCCTCCTTTCATTTTTAACAGATGGCGATACGAAACCCCATGATAAAAATTAATGTTTTCATTTCCAAGCTTATTATTGAGAAATTCAATTAATTCAGCAGCTTCTTCATTGCTGATATGTCCAGCAGAATGGTTTTTGATTTTTTCATTTTCGATACAAATCAAATTGCATCTCATTGCCATTTCTCCTTTTTCAAGAGAGACACCCATACTTGCAGCTTCCAGTGAACCACGTCCTTCAAAAACGTCAGCCACATCATAACCTAATACACTTAAGTTTGCAATTTCGCTTCCCGGCGAAAATCCCTCGGGGATAGTATTTAGCATTCCACTTCGTCCCAAAGCAGCAATTTTATCTATTGTAGGTTTATTAGCAACTTGTAAAGGCGTTTTATTCCCTAATGAATCAATAGGCTCATCAGCCATTCCATCTCCTAAAATAACAACATATTTCATACAAAATATTATCTATTTTTATAATAAGGCTCGATAATCAATAGTTATTACAGAGGTTTTTATATAGTTTGTTTTGTTTTTATTTCTATAAAGTTATTCTATGAAAAACAGTATTAAAACCTTTCTTGTTCATGAAAACAAAAAATATCAATCAAAAAATATCAAATAATCAGGCAAAGCGTTCAATAATTGTTTTTCAGTTTCCTCTAAAGAGGTGTAACTTTCAGCTCCTGCTGCATTCAAATGACCACCACCTCCGAACAAGTCGGCAGCTACCTTATTGGCTGGAAAATTTCCTTGTGAACGCAGTGAAATTTTAATTTTATCTTTTTCTTCTCGCAAAAGGACGGAAAAATCAATTCCTTCAATGGAAAGCGGGATGTTTACAAATCCTTCAGCGTCTCCATTTGTATAATTAAATGCAATTAATTCTTGTTGTGAAAGAGAAATAATGGCAGTTCGGTATGTGGAAAAAATTTTCATTTTTTTGTAAAGACAGTAACCCAACAATTTCAGACGATTTTCAGAATAGGTATTAAATACTTTGCGATAAATTTCGTCTTTATCAATTCCTATTTTGATTAATTCTGAAATGATAATATAAATTTCCGGATCATTTGAATTGTAAGTAAAATTGCCGGTATCGGTCATCATTCCAGTATAAATACATTCTGCACAAGCTAAATTGATTTTTGAAAAATCGCCCATTCGGCAAATCAGTCGAAAAATAAGCTCACTGGTTGAAGAAATCTCTGGATAAGAAATGGTTATTTTTGCAAATTTTTCTGGTTGCAAATGATGGTCAATTAAAATAGTTGGGACTAAAATTTTTGATACAAATTCCGACATTTTCTCTAAGCGGCGGCGATCGTTAAAATCAACTCCAAAAATTAATTCTGCAGAAGCTAAAGCTTTTTCCACAGAAGTTTTATCATTTTCATAAATCAATATTTGTTTGCTGCCCGGCATCCAGCTTAAAAAATTTGGGAAAGAGGTAGGAGAAATAACTACCGGTTCTTTTTCAATGGTCATCAAATAATGCCACAGCCCTAAAGCAGCTCCAATAGCATCGCCATCAGGATCAACGTGAACCAATATAGCAATTTTATCCACTTCATTAATAGCTTTGTAAACTTTTTCAATCAGTTCTTCGGCAATAATTTTTGAAATCATTTATTTAGGTTTTAAAAATAGATGCAAAAGTAGTAAAAAAATATAAGTAGGAGAATTTTAATTAATACCATCACAGAATTGACGCATCTAATTTTCCAATAATCGTAAAAAAACTGGTTATCTTAACCAGCTTTTAAGCGTTTGTAATCATTGAACTTTTAGACATGTTTTTCTTCAGCAAATTAAATGCAATTTTTTGAATAAAAGAAAATTGTTAAGCTGCATTTTTTATCTTCTTTTTCTGCCTATCTTTATTAAAAAAACCCTATATAATACCAATTGATAGTACTTTAGTATAAACATTTTTTGTAAGCAAGCTCAAAAACGGTAAATTATTTAAGTAAGCTGAATTTTATCGAATCGTATGTAAAAAACTTTAAGGTACCCTTCTATGAAAACAGGTAGCAAACTGAGAGGAAAAAATAGCTTTCTAACAGACGGATAATTGTTTTAGTACAATAACAAAAAGAACAATTTATTATAAGAGAAAAAAATTTGAACCTCACACACTTATTTGGAATAATATCATTTTGGGGAAGGATGAATTAAAAAATTTACATCCGTATAGTACTCCCCAAAAACAAGACCACTTGTTAAGGTTGAAAAGAGTAACTAAATTTGGGATTAATTATGAAATCAACAAGGAGAAGATTTACAGGAGGCTTTAAAGCCAAAGTAGCAATTGAAGC
>JAGPGD010000049.1 GCA_018056165.1 Paludibacteraceae bacterium
CACAGAACCGGAAGAGAAACTCAATCAAATTCTGACCGCACTGGATATAAAAACACCTCTGATAAGAAGAAAAAAATTTGTGTGGCACCCAAAGGCTCCTCCTCAAAAAAACATCCACTCTCTTACAAGTACTTAGCTCCATAATACCTGCAATGTGGGCTAATATTTATTTGAGAAATTAGATTAACAAACTATATAAAGTTAGATAATTTTTAGAAATAATTTATTATTTTTTCCAACTAATTGAATTACAAAAGTTTTGATATTGTCTTATGTTTTATTTTTTAAAATTATAGATTATTGTTTCAAAAAATTGCATAGAGTTGTAAAAAATACTACTTTTGCGGTATAAGCAACCTCATTTAAAAATTATTCTTTCCACTACATAAAAATGGGAAAAATTAAAGATGAAAAGCAACAAGAAATTGTCAAAACAATTTCTGAAGGAAGAACGCGAACCAATTTATTAAGAAAATACGAACAAAGTACCCTTGCTTATTTAGTTCAACGCATTCCAGCCTGGATGAGTTCTGATATGCTTACCGCTATTGGTTTTTTTGGAAGTGTGATTGTTTTTTTAAGTTTTGTATTAGCAGCGTATGTAAATAGATATTTACTTTTAATCGGCGTATTGGGATTTGTCATTAGTTGGTTTGGCGATTCGCTTGATGGAAGAGTTGCTTATTATCGACATAAACCAAGGAAATGGTATGGTTTTTCCTTAGATATAACCGTTGATTGGCTGGGTGTTATTTTAATGGGAGCCGGATTTATTGTGTATGCAATTTCTCCCTGGAAAATAATAGGTTTTTTGTTCGTAGGGCTATATGGTTGGGAAATGATAACAGCTTTACTACGTTACAAAATTATTAACCAATATTCTATTGATTCTGGAGCATTTGGACCAACTGAAGTGCGTATTTTAATTTCACTTATTCTTGTTCTTGAAGTAATTTTTAAAAATTCAATTATTTATACTTCTTCATTGGCATGTTTAATTTTATTGATAATGAATATTTTAGAAACTAAAAAAATATTACAATTAGCAGATGAAAGAGACAAAAACGAAAGGGGAGGGGAAAAAATTTAATAATATGATCGAAAGGCTTTTTACGTTTACTAAAGCTCAATTTTCAGCTATGCTTGGTGGAGCAATTGATTATACTACGATGGTTTTTTTCACTGAAGTAATTCATATTCATTATACTGTTTCCATTGTTATTGGAGGAATTGTAGGAGCATTGGTCAATTTTACTGTCAATAAAGGCTGGACTTTTCGTTCTAAAGAATTACCTTATAAAAGTACTGGACTAAAACAATTACTCAAGTTTTCGCTGGTAGTTGCCAATAGTATTTTTTTAAAGGACGTAGGTACTTATTTGATTACTACTTTTGTAAAAATTGATTATAAATTCAGTAAAATTATTGTTGATTTAATAGTTTCCATTGGATTTAATTATAATTTACAAAAATATTGGGTATTTAAAAAAGTTCCAGTAAACACAACTAATTAATTCTGCTATATGACAACAAAGCCTTTGAAATTAATCAAAAGCTTTGTTGTTTTTACTATATTTAAAAATTTCTTATTATTTTACTTAATACTGCTACTACCTGTTAAGCCTAACTTTTTCTTTACCAAAGGTGTTAAATCATTAGACTTAGGGGATTGATAGACAATGACTTGTGTGCTTATGTCAAATATATAAGTATAATTATTTTCTGCACCCACTTCATTGATTGCTTTTTTAACTTTTTCAATTACAGGAGCGAAAAGTTCTTGTTGCTTTTTCATAAGGTCACTATCAGCCGTTTGTCGAAAGGTAGTAATACGTTGTTCCATTTCAACAATTTCACTTTGGCGAGCCTGTTTTATACTTTCAGGCATTGTGGCTTGTTTGTCTTGAAATTCTTTAATTTTAGCATAATATTCTTGTTGCATTTTCAATAATTCATTTTCCCATTGATTTTGCAAATCACCTAAAGTTTTCTCAATTTGTGATCTTTCAGGCATTAAGGAAAGAATTTCTTGAGAATTAATATGACCTAATTTTAATTCTTGTCCAATTAATTTTAGAGGAAGAAGGCAGAGTAACAAAATAGCAAATTTCTTCATGATGTCTTTGTTTAAAAAATTAATATAAAATTAGTTTACAAATATAGGAAATTACTTTGAATATCCCAATTGTTTAAGTATTTCATCGCTAATATCTAAAGCAGGAGAAGAAAAAATAATATTTACAGAAGTACTCTTGTCAAGAACTAAATCTATATTTTTTTCTTTGCTGATTTCCTGAACAGCAGTGAATATCTCATCTTGAATAGGTTTCATTAAACTTTGTCGTTTTTTAAAAAGTTCCCCTTCAGGACCAAAATAAGTACGTTTTAATTCTTGTGCTGCTTTTTCTTTGGCAATGATTTCATCTTCACGTTTTTTCTTCATTTCTTCTGTCATAAAAACTAATTCAGTCTGATAGTTTTTATACATTGCTTCTACTTCTTTTAATTGTGCTTCTACTTCGGCTTGCCATTTTTTTGAAATTTGATTCAATTGTTCATTAGCTGCCTCATAAGCAGGAATATTTTTTAAAATGTAATTCATATCAACAGTTGCAAATTTTTGAGCTATTCCTGCCATCGACAAAGAAAAGAATAAACAAAAAGTTAATATTAATTTTTTCATATCCAATTTTTTAAAAGTTTTATTTCTGAGAAACAAATTCCTTGCCAAAATTATTAAAATTTTTTAGTTCAATTTATAATTCCTGTCCTAAAACAAAATGGAATTGGCTGCCGCTTGGTTTTGTTGAACCTGTTACTTTATCAAAACCATATCCCCAATCTATTCCCATCATGCCAAACATTGGCAAGAAAATACGTACTCCAATTCCAGCCGAACGTTTTAAATTAAATGGATTATAACCATTCGGTCCAGAAAAGCTTTTAAAACAATTACCTGCCTCTACAAATCCCAAGGCATAAATAGTTGCTGATTGTTCTAACGAGAGAGGATATCGTAATTCTAAGGTATATTTATTATACAAATATCCTGCAGCGACTCCTGTGGTAACGTCGTAAGGAGTTAAGGCTCCATTTTCATATCCTCGCATGGCTATATATTCTGTTCCATAACTGGTATAAGCCGACATTCCATCACCTCCCATATAAAATGTTTCGAAAGGAGATTTAAGATATTTATTGAAATAACCAAGATAAGAAAATTGAGCTCTTGCCATCAATATCAATTTATTATAAAGTGGAGTGAAAGTTTTGCCTGTAAATGTCCACTTATGATATTCAATAAATCTGTAGCGTTCTTCATTTGTCATTGGTTGTGAATAATCCTTGCCTGTAAAAAGTGAATAAGGAGGAGTAATTTTTAAACCTAAGGAAAATAAAGAACCATTACGAGTAAAAATGGGATTATCAATAGAAGAACGTGATAATGTTAAGTTTAAGCTAAGATTGTTAAATGTTCCTCCTGTCATGGGAAAATAACCAGCATACCAATTATTTAATTTAAATAATTGATAAGATAATTCACTATAAAAGCTAAAATAATCATCTGGCCAGTTTAAACGTTTACCATAACCTATCGAAGCTCCAAAGGTACGCATATATCTTTCAGGGTCAACTTCTGTTTGATAATAATCACCATAACCTCCATAACCTCCATAGTATCCTCCATAGTAAAGACTTGATAAGTTGCTGATATAGTTCAAATAACGATTACTTATGGCTGATTGTGTAGAATAATAGACCATAGCAGAAAGTGAATTAGGACGTTTCCCTCCTAACCAGGGCTCCAAAAATGAAATATCAAATGAGCTGTAAGATTGTCCGTTGGTACGTGCATTAATAGAAAATGTTTGACCTTCACCTTGTGGAACTATTCGATAAGTTTTTGGTTTAAATAAATTTTGAATAGCAAAGTTGCTAAATTTTAATCCAATGCTTCCCACAACGCCAGTAGCTCCCCACCCAGCAGAAAATTCTATTTGATCACTACCTTTACTTTCTAAAACATAATTAATATCTACTGTGCCATTTTCTGGATCGGGCTGAATATCAATTGCCTGATTCATTTTTTCTGGATCAAAGTGTCCCATTTGTGCTAATTCACGCAAAGAACGAATTATATCATCCTGGCTATATAATTTTCCTGGCTTGGTTCGTAATTCTCTACGAATAACATGTTCATAAACTCGAGTATTGCCTTTTATACCTACTTCATTAATTGTAGCTTGTTTTCCTTCATAAATGTGGATTTCAAGATCGATTGAATCATTGTCAATTTGTACTTCTACAGGTTCTATGTTGAAAAAAAGATAACCATTGTTTTGATAAAACTTGCTAATGGCATCATCGTCATTTTGCAAGCGATCCATTAAATATTTATAATTATAAACATCACCTTTGTTAATTTTCAATTGAGCACTTAATAGCTCGTAAGGATAAACGGTATTTCCAATCCATTTTATATCTCTGAAATAATATTTTTCCCCTTCATTTACAGTGATATAAATGTCAACGCTCTTTTCATTGAAAGGTACCACACTATCCGCTACAATATAAGCATCACGATAACCGATTTCGTTGTATTTTTCAATTAAAGCAATTTTATCTTTTTCATATTCCTCACGGACAAATTTTTTAGAGCGAAATAAATTTCTGATATGTTTTTCATTGGTTTTCTTCATAGCTTTGTCCACTTGAGCATGTGTTAAAGCTTTATTTCCAGTAACATAAATTTTATGAACGCCAATTTTTATTTTTTTGTCCACCTCAATATCTACCGTTACATATCCTGGCTTTTCGGGATCATCCTGTGTGTAAACATTTACTTCTGAATTAAGGAAACCTTTTTCTTCTAAATAATTTTTGGTAATTGTTTTGATCCTGTCAATAATATTAGGAGTAATTTGACTCCCTTCGGATAGATTCAATTTTTTCATTAAATCTTCGATTTCTCCTTTCTTTAGTCCTTGATAGTTAATTTTAGAAATTCGTGGTTGAGGTTTCAGATCAATATTTAGCCATACTTTTCCATCTTCGATTTTAGTTGCATAAATTTTTACATCAGAGAATAATCCTTGTTTCCAAAAACGTTTTACTGCATTCGTAATTTCTTCTCCTGGAATGCTAATGGTATCGCCTACCGATAAACCTGAATATCCAATCAAGACAAAATCTTCATAGTTTTCAGCTCCTGTAACGGTTATTTTTGCAATTTGATATTTTTGGCTGTAATTAGAATATTCTATTTCTGGCACTTGAGTAGTATCAACAGTTAAATTAATTGTATCAGCAAGTGATTTAATGAAAAGAGAATCATTGATTTGAGCTGTCAAAAATGAAAAAGAAAAAAAGAAAAGTATAAAAGGAAAATATATTTTAAATTGCATAATAATTTTTAAGATAGAATTTTAAAAAAATTAAAAATCAACTATTTTACCAAAGCGTCGTTCTCTTTGTTGAAATTCATAAATAGCTTCATAAAAAGATTCTTTGTCAAAATCAGGCCATTGTTTGGGAGTAAAATATAATTCAGTATAGGCTAATTGCCACAATAAAAAGTTACTGATTCTAATTTCTCCTCCTGTTCTAATCATAAGGTCTGGATCGGGTATTAATTTGGTTTCTAGATAATTTGAAAATAATCGATCATTGATTTCTTCTAAGGTTAATTTTTTTGTTTCAACATCTTTGGCAATTTTTCTTGCCGCAGTGGTGATTTCCCAACGAGAAGAATAACTGACTGCCAATATTAAATTAAGTCGCGTATTCTGGTTTGTAATTTCTTGACAATTAAGCAATTGTTGTTTTACTTTTTTTGGTAACCGATTCAAATCACCAATGGTTGAAAGTTTAATATTGTTTTTTTGAAGTTCTGCCGTTTCATTTTCAATGGTACTCACAAACAATTCCATTAAAGCATTTACTTCTTCAGGGGGACGATTCCAATTTTCAGTAGAGAAAGCATATAAAGTAAGATATGGAATACCAAGTTCAGCAGAAGCTTCTGTCACATTTCTAACAGAAGTTACACCATGTTGATGCCCATAAATTCTATCATAACCTCTCTCTTTTGCCCAACGTCCATTACCATCCATTATGATTGCAATATGTCGTGGCAAACTTTGATAATCGATTTTTTCTTTAAAAGATGACATAAATGAATGACATAAAAATTTGAATTAATGAGTTATCATTTTACAATCACAAGGTTTTTTCAGAAAGTCAAAAGTAAGTCCTACCATTAAAGTGGAAACAAAATCTTTATTAAATGGATTGCTTCCGTTTAATTGATAATAATTATTTAATGGTTCTTGAGCTTCAATATCATCAGCACTAATCCAACGAAAACCCCACTGTGCATTAAAATTCCACCGAGAACTTATTTTAAACTTAAAACCCACTCCAAAAGGAATGGTTAATTTGCAGGCTGTGTTTTGTGTGTCATTTGAATAAATTGCGGTACCCAATCCTGCAAAAATATAAGTAGTATATTTTCTGCTTGAACGAGAGGAAGATTTTTGCTCATAATCAAAAAAATTAAATTCACCACAAATATCTAATGCATTTATATCGTTATTAAATGAAATAATGTTTTCTGGGTTAGCTTCTTCTGTGTATTTTCCTTCTATTAAATTATAATTCCATTCAGCTCTTAAATCTATACGAGGATTAAAACGATACCGAAAGATGCCGCTATATGTTATAGTTGAATGATTAAACAATTCTGAATTAGCATCACCCAAATAAAATGCACTTCCTCCGCCGATACCAATTTCTCCAAGATACTCATCTTGGGAATATACTTTTTCAGAAAAGGAAAAAATTCCTATTAACACGATAAATCTGACAAAGCTACAACTATTTTTCATTTGTTTGAAATTGAAATTCAGTAGATTTAAAAACGTGTCTTTTAAGTATAAATTTTATATTTGATGAAAAATTAATACGAACAAAATTAAAGAAAATCTTTTAATAGAAATAAAACGGATAAAGTATGAATACTTTATTTAACAAAAAATTGCAATTTTCAGAAAATTATTAGTTTTTAAAGAATGAAATTTAATGGATATTCATATAAAAAATAATTCATAAACTTCTTACTAAAAGTTTAAAAAAAGAGATTTTTTAGTTGTGTAATTAAATAAATTCATTACTTTTGCATACAATTGATTTTGAATTTATCATTTTAATAATCAAATTACTAAATTTTAATTTTTTAAATAAGTACAGTACACTTATTGTTTTTAACTTATCCAAAGATAATATAATAATTCATTGACCGATGAAAACAATTAAAAAAAGTCCGCTTGAAATTGCACGAGCTGCCTATCAACCTAAAATGCCTTCTGTTTTACAGGGTAATGTAGCAATTAAAGAAGGTGAAGCCACTGAATCTGTTGCTGATCACGAACAAATTAAACGTTTGTTTCCCAAAACTTATGGGTTGCCTCTTATAACTTTTGAAGAAGGTCCAGCAAAGGAATATCCGAAAGTTAATGTAGGCGTAATACTTTCTGGAGGTCAAGCACCCGGCGGACACAATGTCATAGCAGGCTTATTTGACGGTTTGAAAAAATTGAATCCTGAAAATAGGTTGTTTGGCTTTTTAGATGGACCAAGTGGTTTGATTGACCATAAATATACTGAACTAACTGCAGAGATAATTGACGAGTACAGAAACACAGGAGGGTTTGATATTATTGGTTCGGGTCGAACTAAATTGGAATTAGAATGGCAATTTGAAAAAGGAGCAGAAATTTGTAAAAAACTTAAAATTAATGCTATTGTAATTATTGGTGGCGATGATTCGAATACCAATGCTTGTTTGTTAGCAGAATATTATGCTCAGAAAAGTTTTGGAATTCAGGTAATTGGTTGTCCAAAAACTATTGATGGCGATTTGAAAAATGAAATGATTGAAACTTCTTTTGGTTTTGATACCGCATGTAAAGTTTACTCTGAATTGATAGGAAATATTCAGCGCGATGCTAGTTCTTCCAAAAAATATTGGCATTTTATTAGACTGATGGGGCGTTCTGCTTCTCATATTACACTCGAATGTGCTTTGCAAAGTCAACCAAATATAGCCATTATTTCTGAAGAAATACAGGGTAACAATTTAACTTTGAACGATATTGTTGAAAATATCGTTAAAGTAATTATCGATCGTGCTGATTATGGTTTAAATTATGGTACTGTTCTAATTCCCGAAGGATTGATTGAATTTATTCCTGGAATGAAAATATTAATTAGTGAATTAAATGAACTATTGGCTAATAATGAAGATTTTAATGTTTTAAATACAGATGATGAAAAACGTCAATTTATCAAAGGTTTATTAACTCCTGAAAGCAGTCAACTTTATAGAAGTTTGCCAAAAGGAATAGCTCGTCAATTGCTGTTGGATAGAGATCCACATGGCAATGTACAGGTTTCCTTAATTGAAACTGAAAAATTATTGATTGAAATGGTTGCCAAAAGGTTAGCGCAACTGAAAGCTGAAGGAGTGTATAAAGGAACTTTTTCGCCTTTAAGTCATTTCTTTGGTTACGAAGGACGTTGTGCCATTCCATCAAATTTTGATGCTAATTATACTTATACACTTGGTTACGTTGCTGCCATTCTTATCTCTGAAAGAAAAACAGGCTATTTGGCTTCTGTTCGTAATTTAACTGCACCGCCAGAAGAATGGATTGCTACGGGGGTACCCATTACCATGTTAATGAATATGGAAAAACGAAATACTAAATGGAAACCAGTTATTCAAAAAGCTTTAGTAAAATTAGATGGGGAACCATTTAAATATTTTGAAGCTCATAGAGAAGAATGGGCTGATGAAAAAGCAAGTTATATTTATCCAGGTCCTATTCAATATTTCGGTCCTACTGAAGTTTGTGATATGCCATCAAAAACTCTTTTATTGGAACATGGCAAATCGATTGATTAATCACTTAAATAACTGATAAGTAGCTACTTACAAAAAATGGAAAAGAGAAATTCTTTTTCATTTTTTATTATTCATTTGGGAAAAAGAACCCCCTTGTTTTTTACCTATTAAGAGTAATTCATTGTTAATGTCTTTCTGATATTTCTTTTAAAAAATCCATATTGAAAATAAGTTCTGAAGATTTTTTATATTAATTTTGTAACTAAATGGCATTTTGGTTAAAAAATCAATTTTTATTGTAACAATTTAAAAAAAATAAAAATGACAAAGCGTGAAAAATATTCATGGATTTATTGGTTAGTTGTTTTTGGAATATTCATCTTATTACAATGGCTGTTTTTTCCAAATACTCAAGGAACAGAAATTAGTTACAATCAATTTCTTGACTCTCTTCATGCTGGCAAGGTAGAAAGAGTTGTTTTTTTACAAAATAAAATAATTGGAGAATTTAAATCAGATAAATCAATAACTTCAGAGCCAATAACTCAAGCACCAACAACCCCCTGGCGTATACAAATTTCAAATGTTGAACAACAGGTTCAAAGACAATTCACGGTCAATCGTCTTCCTAATATAAATGAAGAATATTTGATCAATGAACTAATAAATGCAAAGGTCGATTTTAAAGGACATTTTGAAGATAACACCTTACAAAATTTCTTTTTAAATTGGATTTTGCCTTTTGTAGTTTTAATGCTTGTATGGGGATATTTTCTAAAAAAAATGGGACCTAAAAATCCTATTTTGGAAATTGGAAAAAACAAGGCAAAAATTCAAGCTGAAAAACCACAAAATCCGATCACTTTTAAAGATGTAGCTGGTATAGATGAGGCAGTAGAAGAAGTAAAAGAAATTGTAGAATTTTTAAAAAATCCTTCAAAATATACCCGTTTGGGGGGCAAATTGCCTAAAGGAGTATTACTGGTTGGACCTCCTGGAACAGGAAAAACTTTGTTGGCTAAAGCAGTTGCTGGTGAAGCAGGAGTACCATTTTTCAGTTTGAGCGGTTCCGATTTTGTTGAAATGTTTGTTGGAGTAGGAGCAGCCAGAGTTCGAGATTTGTTTAATCAGGCTAAAATGCATGCACCTTGCATCATCTTCATTGATGAAATTGATGCCATCGGTAAAAGCAGAGCTCAAGCTGGCTACTACGGCGGTGGTTATGATGAACGAGAGAACACTTTAAATCAACTCCTTGTTGAAATGGATGGTTTCGATGCCAGTGTTGGAGTAATTATTATGGGAGCTACAAATCGCCCAGATGTGTTAGATCCAGCTCTTCTACGTCCGGGTCGTTTCGACAGACAAATCGTTGTAGATAAACCTGATATGAAAGGTCGTGAAGATATTTTCAAAGTTCATACCAAAAATATTAAATTAGCTAAAGATGTTGATTTAAAACGCTTAGCTGCTCAAACCCCCGGTTTTGCAGGAGCTGAAATTGCGAATGTTTGCAATGAAGCAGCTATTCTGGCTGTGAGAAAAAATCACGATGCTGTTACAATGGAAGATTTTGAAGCTGCTATTGAACGTGTCATTGCTGGATTGGAAAAGAAAAACAAACTAATTAATGAAAAAGAACGAAAAATAGTGGCTTATCACGAAAGTGGACATGCCATTGTAGGTTATTTCACGCCAGGAGCTGAAGAAGTTCAAAAAGTTTCTATTGTTCCTCGTGGAATTGGTGCTTTGGGATATACGATGCAAATGCCGTTGGAAGATCGTTATCTTTTATCAGAAAGTGAACTGTTGGGAAAAATAAAAGGACTTTTAGGAGGCAGGGCAGCAGAAGAATTGGTATTTGGAGAAGTTTCAACAGGTGCTTCGAATGATTTAGAAAGAGCTACCCAATTAGCCAGAAACATGATTACTGTATATGGAATGAGTAAAAAATTGCCAAATATTTCTTTAGTAGGTTATTCTACAGCAGGTTTTTTGGGGCAAGGTCCAAACATTGAACGACGTTCTGAATACATTGAAAAAATGATTGATGAGGAGGTAATGGAAATTATTCATAATTGTTATGAAGAAACCAAGAAATTACTAATGGAGAAAAAAGATTTATTAGAAAAAATGGCAAATACACTTTTAGAGAAAGAAGTATTGAATTACAATGAAATAAAGGAAATTTTGGGAGAAAAATAACAAAAAAAGAAAACAAATTGAAAAATATCAGATAAAGAAGTATACACCATATAAGAGATTTAATATATTACCAATATCCTAAAATTATAGCCAAAATTTTTGGTTGTGTTGATGGGAAAAAGGGCAAGAATCAAAATTACGGTTTTATTTAAAAGACATTTAAAGATTTAAAGAGTGGGAATAGATCATGGTCAGAAATTACTCGAGAAGATTGGCAATTTGTAGAATCTGAAAAGAGATGTATTCATTGTGAAACTGAAAGTAATCTTCAAAAAGAACATATTGTGCTCGAATCATTGAAAATTAAAGATTTTTGCTCTGAATGCGAAAAAATTCAAGGTATTCATAATCAAATTTGGACCTGCCAAAATTATAATTCTTCTAAAAAATAAAAGGATTATATGAATTTCATAAAGAAAAATATCCTTTTGAAAAAAATTTAGTGATTTTATTCCACCTTTATTAGAAAAGAAATATTTAATACCAAGTTGTTTTCTAATATAAAAAATAATTCTTATCTTTGCTCAGAAAAAAACAAATAAAATATTATGAGCAAAACAGCAAAGATTAAACCGCATTTAACAAGTGAAGAAATTCTTTTGAAGAT
>JAGPGD010000014.1 GCA_018056165.1 Paludibacteraceae bacterium
AGAATTTCATTCTTGAATAATTTTAATGAACTTTAGTTTAACATTTTAATTGACTTATAGTCAAAATTCAGGCGAATTCTATTCGCAATCCAACCTATGGATTTTCAATCCATAGTATTTGAGTTTTTGCTAAAGATGAGAAAATGTGAGGAAGCCATAAGTTCTACCTTTCAGGCAATATCTTTGATGTGAGAATGTGATAATAAACAAATTCCTACAGATTTTTAGAAAAAAATCTTCATTGTTTATTGTGATTTGAATATTATTCGTAATTTTGCGAACAACAAATTAAAATCATCAATAGAGCGATGGCTTACCCTAAAAATAAAACATACGACATCGACATCGAAGAGTTGGCACGTTTTGCCAAAGCGATGGGACATCCTGCCCGCATCAGCATTCTTCGATATTTGGCTTCGATGGACAGTTGCTTCTTCGGCGATATTTGTCAGGAACTTCCCATTGCAAAGGCTACCGTTTCGCAACACTTGACGGAACTGAAGAATGCGGGATTAATCAGAGGCGAAATCGAGCCGCCCAAAGTGAGATACTGCATCGATCAGGAGAATTGGGAAAAAGCCAACGAAGCTTTTCGGCAATTCTTCTCCAACATTCAACCCAAAGACATTTGTTGCAATCCCGAAGATTAATTTTACATTTATGAAAATACTCATTCTTTGCACCGGCAACAGTTGTCGCAGCCAAATGGCAGAAGCATTTCTGCGTTCGTTTGATAATCGTTTGACGGTTTGCTCTGCCGGCACCGAACCGGCGGAGAAAGTGAGCGAGAAGGCCATTCAGGTAATGCGTGAAGCCGGTATCGATATTAGCCGGAACATTCCGAAATCGGTCAGCCAGTATCTGTCGGAAACGTGGGATTATGTGATTACCGTTTGCGCCGATGCCGACCGCAATTGTCCGGTATTCTCGGGAAAAGTAAAACACCGGCTGCATATCGGTTTTGATGATCCGGCCAAAGTTACAGGTTCTGATGAATTTGTCTTAAACGAATTCAGAAGAATAAGAGACGAAATAAAGGAAAAATTTCACCAATTCTATCAAGAAAATTTACAGCTATGAATGTGATTTACACCATCGTCAAAGTACTGCTTTCGTCGGTTGTATTGGTAGCCGTTTCCGAAATAGCCAAACGCAGTACTTTCGTGGGCAGCCTGTTAGCTTCCATACCGCTTGTTTCGCTGCTGGCCATCGTTTGGCTGTATATCGACACCAAAGATACGGCACAAATTGCCTCGTTGTCCACCGGCATTTTCTGGCTGGTGATTCCTTCGCTTGTCTTTTTTATTGTGCTGCCTATGTTGCTCAAAAGAAGTCTCAACTTTTGGCTGTCGCTGATTATCTCTTCGGTGCTGACGGTCATTGCCTATTTCATTATGCTTTATTTGCTAAAAAATTCAGGAATAAAACTCTAACATTCAAATCTATGGAAAAAAATATCAAATCCGTTGTTAAAGACACTTACACGATGATTGCCCGGCAATCGAAAGAACAAAACGAAACTTCCTGCTGCGGCGTTGGCGGATGTTGCTCGACAGTCGATTACGCCGTATTCAGTGAAAACTACCGCCATCTGAAAGGTTATCACGAAGAGGCCGATTTGGGATTGGGATGCGGCATACCTACCCAGTTTGCGTCCATCAAAGAGGGCGACAGCGTGCTTGATTTGGGAAGCGGAGCAGGCAATGACTGTTTTGTTGCCCGAGCCATTGTGGGGAAAACCGGTAAGGTGGTCGGCATTGATTTTACCGACGCCATGCTGGAGAAAGCTCATAAAAACAGGGCCAAACTCGGTTTTCAAAATGTAGAATTTGTCAAAGGCGACATCGAAGATATGCCGTTGAATGATAATCAATTTGACGTAGTTATTTCCAATTGCGTGCTGAATCTGGTGCCCGACAAACGGAAAGCATTTGCAGAAATCAAACGGGTATTGAAGCCAGGCGGTCATTTTTGCGTGTCGGATGTGGTTGTCAAAGCCAATCTGCCGGAAAAGTTGAAAAACGATGCCGAAATGTATGCCGGTTGCGTTTCGGGAGCCATCGAGATGCAGGAGTATCTGGATATTATTCGGGAAACCGGCTTTCAATCGGTTACCGTTCACAAGCAAAAGGAAGTGCAACTGCCACAGGAAATTCTGCAGAAATACCTCACCGAAGAGGAAATCCGGCAGTTTAATCAAAAGGAAATCGGAATTTTCAGCATCACCGTTGCCGCAGAGAAAGCAAGTAAATAAGAATTGTGCAACCTACCAAGTTTTTCTCTATTTAAAAGGCTTCAATTCAACATTGAAGTGCCATTGAATATGTAGATGGGGAAAATTTGGGTGATATAGCTTTCGGTAATCTACTATAGAAACATTCGTAAATGCAAATATTTTAAAAAAATAATCAGCCTATCATATTGATACTATTTGATTTATCGTTTCTATTAAACAAATATTAAAATAATTTTCATAATTTATGTTTTTTATTTACAAATGTTGTATATTTATGGCGGAAATAAGACGTTAGCAAAAATGTTTGAAGGCACGCAAAATCGCAGTTTCGCTGTTTTGCTTTTGCTATTTTCGCTAACGGCATGGCAGTAGCCTAATTTACTTTATGTGTCTTCGGCACTATCCACCAGGCCTTTGGCAGTGACTCTTAGACGACAGTTGTAAACAGAAAGAAAAGAACGACAAAACAATGAGTAATGTAATTGAATATTTTATGTGGGGATACCAACAACACATTTGCATTTCCTTACAAGTATCTGCTGAAAGTTTGTTTAACGAAATTGACAAAAAACTAAGACCTAAAATATTTCTTCTTGGAATTTTAACAGACAAACGAGACGACAGACATCCAATTTGTATTGAACCCGAGGATTATGGTTATTCAGTAAAGTCTTTTGCAGAAGTCAATTCTTTAGCTCAAGAACTTGAAAAGGTTAATGAAGAATCAAGGATTTTCCATTCACACCCAGTAGCACAAAAAAATCACGAAAAAAGTATTTCAACCAATGCCCTAAGAGAAGCCATTGACAAAATTCTAAAAAAAGAAGATTTGTATGGCGATACTGAAAAATTTATTTCATATCCAACATACATTGAAGGCTTTCTTGTCTTTGTAGTTCTTGAGCTCGACAAAAAAACTCTGAACAGCTACTATTCTTTGACAAAAGAAAAATTCAACGACCGTTATAAAATTAGTCGTTCATTTATTGAAAGTGCCATTGAGACCTATTTAAAAGAAAGTGCAATTGCCCTTAAAGACCCCAACAAAGGAATTGGTGCTATTGAAAGACCTACGGACGAACTTTTAAGAGAATCAGGCAAACAATTTATGTATTCTATCTCTCAAGCAGGCGAAAATTTTGATGGACTTCACGGACTCTATGATGCTTGCAATACAATCTCATCATTAAAATACGAAGGTGCAGATGGACTTGGAAAAATGATTATTGCAAAGAAAGACCACCCAAATATTCGTTTGACACTACAACTCAAAGAACCGATTAAAGTTAGAGATTATAGAAAAGTCAGAAAATTTTTAGAATTATCTAATGACAACGCTGTAATCATTTCTGACTCTGCATTAATATATGGTTTAGGAGAACAAACAGGAAAATACAATCCGAAAAATGAATCTCTTTTTGAAATTAATTTTATTAGCCATTTTAAGTGGGAAGTTTTGCACGACAACAATCCTATGATGGTTGTTGAATATAGTCAACCTAATTTACCAAAAGACAGAATTGATAGGGTTAAATTTTACTCTGACTTTAAAAGAATTTTCAAAGACATTGACAAAAATCAGTTAGACAATCTTTGGGACATTACAACAGAAGCCACAAAACAAAAACACGGGACAATGTTAGTAATCTCTGACAATGCAAAAGCAGAAGCAGAAAGATTGGGTAAACAAAGTTTCTCTCTTAAACCGCTAAAATTGACTATTGGTATTGTTCAGCAAATCACTTCTATTGATGGTTCAGTTCTTATAGACAAAGACGGAATTTGCCACGCTATTGGAGTTATCCTTGACGGTTTAGCGACTGACAAAGGAGACTCTTCAAGAGGTGCAAGATATAATTCTGCCATTCGTTACTACGAGCATTTCGGCACAAAACACCCGACAGTTTTGGTAATTATTTCGGAAGACGGAATGATAAACCTTATTCCCAATTTAAGACCACAAATAAAGTACTCCGACATTCTTGACGCAATCAAAAAATTTGAAGAGTTGAGTAAAGGCGAAAAGGTTGCAAGAAAGTATTTTAATCAAGCAATGACTTACTTTCAAAATGTTGCTTTTTATTTGACGGCTGACGAATGTGATAAAATTAACTCACTTCGCAAACAAATTGAAGAAGCGGATAAAGACATTGATAGCGTGAGAATTGTTTACAATGACATTAAACCAAATCCAGAAATGAATGACAGTTACTACATTGACGAGAAATAGCTCAGCAGCTAACACGAGTTTTGCGTCAGGCGGACTGACGTGTGACGATAACAATCGGGATGCTTCTATTCGACTTCAGTGTTAGTTTGACAGTTTTGTATTCCGAAAAACCCGCCCGAACGCAAAGTCCGGAACCGTTATAGGGCATTTTAGGGATAACCCTAAGTCCAAAACAAAAACAACGAATGACTGAAAATTAAATTAACAATCAACTTTTAAACAAAACAGACAATGCAAAAAGTAATCACAATCACAACACACACAAACATTATTGACAAAGACAATAAGTTTACAGAGAAAGAATACCCGACACTTGACAGTTATTTACAAGCAGGGTACAAAGTTGTTCAAGTAATACCAGTTGCTGACAATAGTTCATATATGTATTCTCTGACTTTTGTGTTAGAAAAATAATTACAACTCGGTTACAATTTCTTTGACCGACTTAAAAAAAGGGATAAAGAAAAAGTAGTAAACTGTAATTTGCTTTTCGATGTTGTTTGTTCCGACAGACAACCTTGCTCTTGTTACTTTTTTAATCATAATATTTGTGACAGTTGACCCGACACTGACAGGCTTATTTTTAATTTAAACAATAACGACAGAAAGAAAAACGCCCTATAACAGCACCTATCCAAAAGTGGCGGTTCAGTGGTTAAATCAAGTTTTGTACTTCTATCAACTTTTGTGGCGGGCTGACAGTTTCTCGCTCCGAACCCCCCACTACTGCAAACGTGGGAACGTTATGCACAATTTTAAAAAGTGACAGCGACCATTATAAACATTGAATTTAAAGAATATGAAACCCACAGGTATTACATACACAAACACGAATGAATATAATATTCAGACATGTGGGTTCCATCAGACCTTTAAAAAATAAATTATATTCTGATGAAAATTAAACTTGGCAAAGAGATTCTTGATACAATGGGTAAAGACCCTCGATTATTGGTGCCAAAATTATATCTATCAAGGGTTTGTACTTTTAATTTTCAAGTCCCTATGCCTAATATAGCATTGATTGGTATAATCTTGATTGTAATTGTTTCCAAATATTTATTAAAATTACATGTATGAAAAAGCTTTTGTTTATTATTGCAGTATCTATCCTATCAATTGATTTATTTGCACAAGCTCAAAATAATCCTGTTTTTTCTGAATCCGAAATTGTTTTAAAAACTTCATCTGGAGACATCTATGGTACTTTGACGGTTTCTAATATTACAAAACCTTCACCGATAGTTTTGATTATTGCAGGTTCAGGTCCAACTGACAGGGATTGTAATTCACCTATGGGTATTCAGACAAATGCCTATAAAATGCTTGCAGTAGATTTGGCAAAAAATGGTATTTCATCTTTGCGATTTGATAAGCGAGGAGTAGGCAAAAGTAAACAAGCAATGACGACCGAAAGTGAACTTAGATTTGAGACATATATAAATGACGTTGTTGCATGGATATCTTTATTAAAAACTGATAAACAGTTTTCATCAATTATTATATTAGGCCATAGTGAAGGCTCATTGATTGGAATGGTAGCTGCTGAACAAACTAATGTTGCAGGGTTTATTTCCATTTCGGGAGTTGGGAGATCAGCTGATAAAGTTTTGCAAGAGCAACTAAAAACTAAATTGCCGCCGCAATTACTTGATGAATCAAATAAAATACTTGACAGCTTAAAAATTGGGAAAACAGTTTCAAATGTAAATCCTAATTTATTTGCATTATATCGTCCGAGCGTTCAGCCATACATGATTTCATGGATAAAATATGACCCAGCAAAAGAGATCAGTAAATTAAAAATGCCAGTATTAATAATACAAGGTTCAACTGATTTGCAAGTTACAATTGACGATGCTAAATTGCTTTCGATATCAAAGCCTGATTCAAAACTTATTATAATTGATAATATGAATCACGTTTTAAAAGAATCTGATTCTGATATTCAAAAAAATATGGCAACTTATCGAAATCTTGATTTACCCTTAAAGGCAGAATTGACAACTGATATAGTTAATTTTATAAAGGCCATAAAATAAAAAATATGCATAACAACGGGTATAAAATATAGCGGTTTCGGTGGTAATTCAAGCGTAATAGCCGCATGAAGTTTCGTAACAGGTGATACGGTTGAAGTTCCGCAATCCCTTACGGCACATACACTCAAACATTGGGTGCAAGCTGCCCAATAGCGCAGAGCAGACACAGACAAAACAAAATTTAAGGTTACCCGCTCGACAACACAAAAATTTTGACTTTTGTAATTTTGTGATATAACTGACTGTAAAAAAGTAACGATAAATGTAATCTACAAACGCTTAAAAATACAGATATGAATAGATTGTTCTTAATTATACTTTTGGTTTTGTCTGCAATATTAATTTGCACAAGTTGCGACAAAGAAGAAGCGAGAAAAGAAAATTTTACTGGCATAGAAAACATTTCGTTTGAAAATTATCCGAAGGTGGATGGTTCTACTTCTGCAAATGTGCTGAATGTGATGGTTGCCTGTAAACTGTTGGGTGTTCCTTATAGATGGGTTGAGCCAGGGATTGTTACTGAATGGACTTTACAACCTAAATATGAAGAACTCTCCGAACAGTATAAAAACTTTTTTTGGCAACAAGTGAAAAGTTCCGGAACACATGGTGCATTTATGAATTTGATTGACGGAGATGCTGATATTATCCTCACACACAGGACTATTTCGCAAGACGAAAAAGTCCATGCCAATGCAGCTGGAGTTATGCTGATTGAAACACCCATTGCATTAGACGCTTTTGTTTTTGTTGTTAACAAGAATAATCCTGTAAAATCGCTGACGGTTAATCAAGTTCAGAAAATATATACAGGCGAAATAACCAATTGGTCGCAGGTGGGTGGTAAAAACGCAAGTATAAAAGTATTTACGCGTCCCCGCAATTCGGGCAGCGAGGAGGTGCTGAGGGAGTTAGTAATGGACGGTTTAGAACCGGCTGATTTTCCGGAAAGCGCAATAGGCGGAATGTCACAGGTTTTTGGTGAAATTTTACACAACGAGGATGCTATCTGCTATACTTTCAATAACTACAAAAATTTACAAGCGCGGGTACCTGACAGCGAAGTGCCAAAAATAGCTATCAACGGTATTTTTCCTAATGAAAAAACGGTTAAAAATGGAACATATCCCTTTATATCAAAAGTACACGTTGCAATTCGTTCAGATTTAGACCATAATACGATGGCTTACAAACTATACGAATGGTTGCAATCGGAGGACGCAAAATCGACAATTACAGAATGTGGGTTTATTCCGAAATAATATCAATCAGAACAATACAATGGTTTGACTCGGCCTGACAAACTTTTACCAACAGACTGCCAGCACCCAACAAGCAGTATAGTTAATTGCCAGTTCAGTGCGTATTCGAGTCGCGTAGCCCGTATCAAAAGTAATTGTAACTTGACAGGGAAGTGCTCCGAAATGCCAAACGTTTCATACACAGAACCGTTATTTCTGCAAACGTTATCTTTTCTCGTTTCTCATATTTTCGGAGATGATGGAGACAACTAAACCAGTTTCCCCAATTGCCCCGATTTTCTTCGCCGAGACGTTTTTCGCACATCGACCGATAATGATCAAAAAATAGCGTATCTGTCGCATACTCTGATTTAAAACCATACTCCCCATTTCGGAGTTCAACAACCCGCTTCGATTTAATAGCCTCCGCGAGTTTTAATGTTTCCTGATTCGTTTTCTTATTCTCTCTGTTCTTTTTCCGGGATAAGATACAGTTTCAAGTATTCGTATAAGCGATCTCCATTTATGTAAATGACGAGATATAGGGAAGTGTTTCCTGCCGGAGTTTTTCTTTTCCGCAATCTTACTAGTTCTTTAGAATTTCCCATTGCCGCCTTATTTTCCGATGCAAAAAGTAATAATATCTGAATATCAGTAAGTTATAAAATGGAGGTACAAATGGGGTACAAATTCATATAAAAAACAGTATTTTTTACAAAATTATTAGATTAAAATCAATTTGAATTAAAATCTACTGAAAAAAAGTTTTTGTTTAGTGAGTCACTTTAGTCACTTGAGTCACTTTTTAGACTTTTCAAAGTTATAAAAAAGAAATCAGAAAAAAAAAGTTTTTGTTTAGTGAGTCACTTTAGTCACTTGAGTCACTTTTTTAAGATTGTGGATATTGTTCCCAGCTGTTTTTTTTATTAAAGTTATATCATTAAACAAACTAACTATTTGATAAATAATTCATTATTGAAATAAGTTTTTTAAAAAAAAGGTGAGAAATATACAATTTAACCTATTTTCTTTTATAAAATGCTACAAAATACACTTTTATTCTATCAAAATGAAGCTGAATATAGTTAATTAATGTTAAATTATTTGATTTATTAAATACTAATTGATTGAATATAAGTTATTTGATATTCATTATCTCAAGTAATTGTTTAACCTCATTTAATCGTTTTAAATAAGGTAAAGCTATTTCTTTCCCTGTGTATGCTTTTACTATATTCAAATGAGATTGAACAAATAATGAACAATCAATTATTTTTGTACATTCATTCAGCTTTATAGGTTCGGTTGGTAGTGTGATATTTTCAAAGAAGTTTTCTAATTCTGAAACATCAGCACTATTAAAAAAAGGTTTTTGTTTGTGAGTAGCTTTAGTAATTTCAGTAACTACTTCAGGTTGCGGTTCGTAATCTTTAAAAGGGTTTTCTAATTCTGAAACATCATTATCATTGAAAAAATCATTTTGTTTTATTTCAGTAACCTTTGTAATTTCAGTAACTTTTTCAGGTTTAGCTATTTCAGGTTGTTTAATTATTCCAGGTTGTTCTATTGCTTTAGCTTTATTAAATACTTTTCTGTATTCTCTCCAGTCCTGTTTTATTAAAAAGTCAGCAATATCATAACCTTTTATTTTATCGGCTTCAGAAGCAATTTTCTCTAACAAATCAAACACTTTGAATTGTGTACCATTTAACCGTTGTTCAAATTCATTTGCTTTTTCCTTCCATTCTTTGAACGTATTACCGTCTTTTGACAAGTCAGGAAATACATATACAAACCGCCCTTTTAATGGTATTATTTTATCAAATGAAAAACTGCTTTTATTGTAAACAGCAAGCCAAAGTAAATCATTTTCATTTTCAGGAAAGCCAAAATACAACGTACCATAAACGGCTGTTTTAGGTGCTTCTACCAGTGCAATAGGATTGTGAGGATATTTAGATAAAAGATGCTCACCAAACAAACAAGTAACTTTTTTTTCATTCTTTAGATACAATTGTAACCATTTTGGTACTTCCTTTTTATTTCGTATGCATTCCTTTTCAATGATAGAATGTAAAAAGTCTGTTTTTATAGTATGATTTTCTTTATCAAATTGCTTTACTTGTACGGCTCTAACATTACCGTTTTTATCAATAAAAGGGAACGTAACCGCTCCAGCCATATAACCCTCTGTAATTGTTCCAAGCCCGTACATACTTATAACCTTTTCAATATCAGAAGCATCAAAAGGGTAGGGGATATTACAAAGTAAATTTTGAATAAATATATTTATATCATATCCTTTTAATGTCCCTTTGAAAGTATCAGGGTCAAAATAAGTTATTTGTGGTTCAGGTTCAGGTTCAGGTTCAGGTTCAGGTTCAGGTTTAAATTCAGGTTTGTTATAAGTAAAATTTTGATATTTATAATTGTCCAGCTTTTTTGTTTCTCTTTCATTAATCAATTTAGCATAACCATCAGAATAAGGGTTTAAATGATAACAACAATCAGCCTCACGGTCGCAACGTCCATATTTCTCTGGTAGATATTCATTTGTATAGGTATCAATATACCTGACAAACCTTTTTTTATGGCAAGCTGGACAAATAAATTTTCTACTGCTTTTGTCTAATGTGTATCTATATTCTCCCATTGGTCTAAAATGGATTAAACGAACTTTCCACATATACATACGTTGCCCCTGCTGTACCTCTTTCAACAAAATAGCCAAGTTCCCGCAATTGTTTGCTGAAATTATTTTTTTGAAATGGTTTATAACCGTTCTCAGTAGAATAATTTCTATATTCAGTATAAAATTCACCTAACAATTTACGTTCGGTAGTGCTTTTTGTATAACCATTCTCATTTAAAAACATTTGAACACTACTACTTTCAATTTTATACTGTTCAACTGCTTTACGTACTGCAGTACATTCCGTAAAACGCCCCTGTTTTAATAGTCTCCGAAGCCCTTCTAAAGCCCAATTAAAAACTCCAGGTAATTCATTTTCAATAATTTTTGTATGTAAGTTTGGGTCTTGTTCGTTTTCTGGTATTGTTACATTAAACGGAATAATTATAAACCTTCTGAAATAAGCGTTTGTATGCTCTACATCTTTAGGTAATTGATTACAATTAAAAATTAATTTCGCATATTGATTGGTATTAAAGGGTCTTCCATACGGGGAACGTACTGAAATATCTTCCCCTGAAGCCATTTGCTTAAATATACTTGTTTCTAAATTTATACTAATTTCAGAAGAATAATTTACTATTTTGTTAACTATTTCAGCCCCGTAATATCCACTTTTATCGGTTAATTGCTGAATTGGGTAACTGCTTACATTTTCTTTTCCAAGCATTGCCTTAATAATTTCATAAAATACACTTTTCCCGTTTGCTCCAGAACCGTATAATACTAAAACTTTTTCAGCCTTCAGTCTCTTACTCCCATTCCTTATGAAAAGGTATCCAATAAATTCAGCCAATACCTTTTGGCTTTCATTGTCTGGCAATACTCTATTTAAAAACGCTTCAAACATTGGTGCTTTTGCATCGGGGTCATACTCAAAAGGTAATTGATAGGTTAAAAAGTCTGCACGGTCAAACGGTCTTAATTTCTCTTCTTTTAAGTTTATTTCAAACGTTCCATTTTTTAAATTTATTAATACAATATCATTATTGTATTCAGGACGTGGAAGGAATTGAGTGGCATAAAATTGCTTCAACAGTTTATCTCTAAAGTCATATAGTTGTGCATCATATTTTGGGACTTTCATTTTTTCAGCAGCTTCACCTAAAAAAATTTTAAATTCTTCCTCTCCGATTACTTTCCAATATGCACCATTGTACAAGTAAATAAAACCATTATTTACACACAAAGCCCATTTATTCCTTTTTGCAATTTTTCCAATTTGATTAATAGATTCAACTAAATAATGTTTATTGAATAATTTCAGGTTTTCGGTATTGGTTACATTATTCCCGTTTTCATTGTAAACAATTTCCCTGAAATTGACTGGCTCTATTTGTTCCAATAATTGGTGTAATATATCAGAATGATTTGCTGTTTCTGAAGGTTCAAGAAGCTTTTTAACCCCGCCTCTTATTATTTCAGGAGTTATTTTATTATCAGGGGGTAAAATGTTTGAAAAATCAGGGTTAATTTGGATATTTCTCTGAAAATTACTATCTTTGTGTTGTCCTTCACCCTCAAAGTTATTAGGGCTGTTTAATTGATTATTTTCCATTATTCAGCCCTTTCTTTTTCTTTAAATAGGTTTCAGCTTCAGCATCAATTTCAGCATTAGTTTTTTTGCGTCCACCTTTTAAATACTCATACAGTTCAATATTAGAAAAATAAAGTCGTTTTCCCCGCTTCATATACGGCAATTCACCCCGTGAAACTTTTTCATAAATAGTTTGTTTGGTAATGTTTAACAATTTGGCTGCTTCCTCAACTGTTAAAAATCTTTCTGTTTGTTCTGTTTGGGTTGATTTTTCAGCAACTAATTCTTCTATTTTGCTTACTTTTTTAATAAGCGTTGTTACTGCTTGCGGTAATTGTTCAAATGTGATTGTTTCCATTGTTTTAAAATTTTAAATTGTTAATAAGATTGATTTGATTAACCTTAACTTTTAATTAAAATTAATACTACTGCAAATATATTAATAATTTTTAAATAAAACAATAGGTATATTTACATTTTTTATGTCTTTTCACGCCTTCCTATTCTTTTAGTAGGTGTTTATATATTGCTAAATATCTAAATATCAATTGATAAAAGATAAATTTATGTATTTTATTTTTTTTAACTTATCCTAATAAGAACAATAAACTTTAACTTTATTTAACAATTCAGGCCATTTTTTATTGGAATAATTTAGAATATAAACAAGGTGAGAAATAAACGGCTGGATAAGTATTGGAATAAATTATCTGAATAATAATATATTGGAATGATAAAAAATAAAACGCTTCAAATCATTTTCAAAGCGTTTTAAACGTATATTTTTACAAGCCGATAAATTTATCAACTTCAATATAAAATATGGTTAATCAAAAAGCAAATGGTAAAAGAATAAAATTAATCAATATCTAATTTGATTTTATTGGCTGCTTCACGTTTTGCTTCATCCACAACTTTAGCATAAATTTGAGTGGTTTTTATATCTCTATGTCCTAACATTTTAGAAACAGTATAAATATCAGTTCCTTCTGTTAATTGCAAAGTGGCAAATGTATGTCTGAAGCAATGGAATGTGATTTTTTTGGTTATTCCAGCCTCTTTTATCCATTTGGATAATTGTTCGTTGGTGCAAGTTGAATAAATCAACCCAGCAAAAACTTTTTCATTTTCCCCCCGCCGTTCACCTAATAAATTAAACGCTTGTTCTGAAATAGGTAAGGTCTCCACGCCTTGCGTTTTCTTTTGTCTAAAATTCAGGAAATACCCTTGTCCTTTTATATATTCAATTTCACCCCAAACCATTTTTTGAATATCAGAAAATCTTAAACCAGTAAGGGCTGAAAATAAAGCTGCACGCTTCAATATATCATTACTGCAAGGTGTTTTTACAAGTTTATTCAGCTCCTCAATAGTTAAGTGCTCCCGCCGTGTCTCCTTGCTTTTAATTGGCTGTATTTTGGCATTTAGGTCGGTTTGCAGTAAGCCTTCAGCATATGCTTGTTTTAAAGCAGCTTTTATTTTTAAAAAGTACGAAGCTGCCGAATTGATGGAAAGGTTTGTTTTGTCGCTCCGATGGCTTTTGGCTGTAAGCAAATAATCTTTGAAATCATTAAAAAATTTTTCGTTGAGTTCTGAAAACTTTATACTTCCATTTGTGAACGTTTCAAGGTAATAAAGGGCTGAAGTCCAATTACCTGAATTACTCCCTTTGCGTTTCTTTGTTAATTCCCTGAAGTATTCAACAAAACATTTTTCTCCTTGCTCCTTAATATGTAGTTGTTTCTTTTCAAACTCCGTATATATTTCGGGCTTGTTTAAAATGTTTTCCCGTTTCTGTTTTATACTTTCAGCAACCTTAATTGTTTCAGTATTGTGGTTCTTTTCATTTTGTGTTTTTGGTTTATCAAAGATATATAACCCTAAAAACTCCCTTCGTGTCGGTTTACCTGTAGCAGGGTTGTTTATTGCTGGATAAAAATCTAAATAAAGACTTTCCCTGCCATTACTGATTTTCTTTTTTCGTAATGTTACTTTTGTTCCCATATTAATTAAAATTTAAGTATTTATATTATTTCCTTTTCTGTTAATCGTGCAAAATGCCACAAATGCCATATATAAGTATAAATTTATTAAAGTCTAAAAAGTGACTCAAGTGACTAAAGTGATTCACTAAACAAAAACTTTTTTTTGAAATATCATCTATTAATTTTTTTGGAATGAAATAAACCACCTTTTTTATTTTGGAATTAATTTATATCTGAAGCACCTGAATTATTTGAAAAAAGTTTATCAATATCGGAACGTTTTACAATTGTTTTTTTAATCAATAAATTGGTTGCTTTTAATTTTCCTGACTTTATCAGCTTATAAACATTTTGCCGTGAACAATTAATTAGCATTGAAACCTCTTTGACTGTCAAATACTCTTTATCTTTTAAATTCTCAATTGACTTTGTTTTTAGGGGTACAATATCCTTGCTTATTTTCATTTGTTCAGTTTCATTGTTTGACTGTTTAATTTTACCAGCCTTAATTTTTGCTTTATAAGCTAAACTATTACAACTATGTGAACAATAAGCCGTTTTTGTGGTCTTTGCTATAAACTCCTTACCACAATACTGGCAAATACGTTTAATCTGTATATTACTACTCATAAGACAAATAATTTCTCCTTTTAAATATGAAAAGTGTATCAAAGTGCATCAAAGTATATCAAAGTGTATTAAAGTGTAAACTTTGTAAACTATTTGAGGTACAAAATCAGTGAAAAAAAATACCTTTTATAGTTCGAGGTACAAATAAGGTACAAATATATGATAAAAATTCAAATAAAGAACAATAAACAAAAATAAATTTACTTTTGTTTAAATGCTAATTATAAGCACTTTAATATGTTTTTTATTTGTTTTGTTATTTGTTTATTTAGGGGGGGTTACTTTCCGATACAAAACTTACTAAAAATATTACCGAGGATTTCGTCATTAGTAATTTCACCTGTTATTTCGCCCAGAAAATAAATGCATTCTCGTAAATCTTGTGAAATAAAATCGCCTGACAGCCCATTTTCAAGGCCTTGTTTTACTCTTTGGATAGCTTTTAAAGCATTTTGTAAAGCTTCGTAATGTCTCACGTTGCTGATTACCACATCACCAGGCTGAATTTCAGGTAATTGAGCTGCTTTAACGAGTGCTTTTTTTAATTTTTCAATGTTTAATTGTTTTTTAGCAGAAATATAAATTCGTTCACCTTTGTAATGTTCAAAAAACTCCCAAACCACATTCCGTTCTTCTTCTGTAAGTTTGTCTATTTTATTGAATACCAGAATAAATTTTTTCTTTTCAACTTTTTTAGCAATTTTTTCGGTCAATGATTCGATACGTTCACTCAATTGTGTGCAATCAATGAGCCATAAAATAATAGAAGCTTGCTCAATTTTCTGAAAAGTTCGTTCTATGCCAAGCGTTTCTATTTCGTCTTTTGTTTCACGTATGCCGGCTGTGTCAATAAAACGAAAGGTAATTCCTTCAATGTTCACCGAATCTTCGATTGCATCCCGAGTTGTTCCGTGTATATCAGAAACAATGGCTTTTTCTTCATTTAATAAAACATTCAATAAAGTTGATTTTCCTACATTGGTTTCGCCTATAATAGCTACAGGAATTCCATTTTTTAATGCATTGCCAATTTTAAAGGAATTTGATAATTTTCCCATCAATTTTTCAATTTCGTCCGCAAGTGTCAATAATTTTGATCGGTCAGCAAATTCCACATCTTCTTCTGAAAAATCGAGTTCTAATTCAATTAAGGAAACAAAATCAAGAAGTTGTGAACGAAGTTTCTTTAATTCATTGGAAATGCCACCTCTCATTTGAGTTAATGCTATTCGATGCGAAGCAGCAGAAGTGGCAGCAATTAAATCGGCAACTGCTTCGGCTTGAGACAAATCCATTTTTTTGTTCAGAAAAGCTCTTTGCGTGAATTCACCTGGTTTTGCCAGCGAACAACCTTCCTCAATCAAAATTTGCAGAATTTGTTGCTGAATATAAATAGATCCATGACAAGAAATTTCCACAACATCTTCACCCGTGTAAGAATGAGGAGCACGAAAAACAGTGACTAAAACATCATCAATAATTTCATTTTTTTTGTTTATTATACTACCAAAATTAACCGTATAAGGCTGTTGTTGAAAAAGATCAAGCGATTCTTTTTTCGGCATGAAAATTTTATTGGCATAACTGATCGCTTCTGGACCAGAAAGTCGAATAATAGCAATACCTCCCGTACCTGGTGGAGTTGATATGGCACAAATAGTTGGATTCATTTTTCAAAAAAATTTTCAGGAAAAACGCCTAAATCTATTGACGATTTATTTGATATGATTTTTGCAGGTATGCCTCCGATTGTTACGTTATCGGGTATATCTTTATTTACAACAGAGTTAGCTCCTATGGCAACGTTATTTCCTATGGTTATGTTACCGAAAATTTTTGCTCCTGGTCCTATGTACACGTTGTCACCTATAGTTGGAGCTCCATTGTATTCCCCTATGCAGGTGGAAGGATGAATTCGACAATTTTTACCTATTTTGGCAAATGGACTCACTACAATAGTACCATAATGAACAATACAAAGCCCTGCTCCAAAAACATTTTTTGGAATGGATAAACCTAATCTTGTCCCTAAGCGATGGTTGAGTATCTGCAGGCAAAGTAAGTAGAATTTACAAAAAGGGTTTTTCTTTTTTACATTGAAAAGATATTCAATTTTTCTCAATCGACATTGAAATCTCAGGCAATCCATTTTCCAAAAATTAAGCCATGTTATACGTGACAATTGATAGGCATGCAAATCGCTTTTGAGATAATACTTGTATGTTTCTTTATCTGTAATCATTTTTGCAATGTTGAAGATCAAAGCAAATTATTCACATTCTTTTAAATTCTATCCAGTACCAATTGAATCAATTTTTCCATTTGAGGTTGATAATTCGTGTTGGCAGATTCAATTCTTCGATTAGCTATGATACAACAAACAGTCATTGCTTTGTGACCCATTAATTTCGATAGTCCAGCAATGGCAGAACTTTCCATTTCAAAATTAGTAATTTTATAGCCATTATGTCGAAAACTTTCAATTTTATCATTCAAATGACTATCATGCAAGTCAAGGCGAAGAACACGTCCCTGAGGTCCATAAAATCCATTGGCTGAAATGGTTACTCCTTTCAGCATATCATCTTTACTAATTCTTTCAATTAATTCTTTATCATTGTCAACCACATAAGGAGAAGCTAATTTTGGATTCCAATCTACATGTTTTTTGAAAGCCTCTTCAAAATCCAGATCACAAACTTTATCTCTACCAGCATAAAAACTTAAAAGACCATCAAATCCCAACGATTTTTCTGAAATTAAAAAACTTCCCAGTGGAATTTCAGGTTGCATTGCTCCTGAAGTGCCAATACGAACAATGGTCAATTGTCTGAATTCTGGTTTTTCAGTTCTTTTTTCCAAATCAATATTAGCAAGAGCATCCAACTCGTTCAAAACAATATCAATGTTATCGGTACCAATTCCAGTGGAAATCACCGTAATTCGTTTGGATTTGTAAGTACCTGTAATGCTTTTAAATTCACGATTCGATACCGAACATTCTTGTGAATCAAAATATGAAGCAACTGTAGCAACTCGTCCAGGATCACCAACCAATATTACATTGTCAGCCAACTGTTCAGGTTTGATATGCAAGTGAAAAATGCTACCATCTTCATTGATAAGCAGCTCGGAAGGTGGGAAATATTTCATAACGGTAAAAAATTAATGTATTTTTTTAAATATAGATTTGCTTAATTGCCACAAATATAACCTTTTTTATTCAATTTTTGCTTTTTAATGGCTATTTAAGCTCTTTTTATAAAAAATAACTCAAAAATATTTTTAAATGATTGAAATACAACAATTTAAGGTATTATTCAAAATAAAAGAGTAGGGGAGGGGTAATTATTTAAAAATCAAGTGATAATATGAGATTAATAATCAACTAAATAAAGTAATAAGGTTATAATCAATTTAATCGAAAGAATTCCTCGAGGCTTGCCTCGGGGTTATTCATTAATAAAATTTTAATAACAAAAGGTTTTAAGGTCAAATTGAAAATGAATAAAATTATCAAAATTTTTTGCGGGTACAAAATCACACTAAAAACTTTATTGTCTTATTATATTTTGAATTTTTATCACAAAATATTTGTTGTTTATTAAACATGACCAAAGAACAAGAAAAAATATACAGTTACAGGTATATACCTTCGCCAGTGTAACTTTAATGTAAATTTAATAAAATTGAAAGCATCACATAAAAAAGGAGAATGTCACCGAAATAAATTTTCTACATAGTTTTCCTATAATTTATATTATGTCAAATAGTATAATAATATAAAGCTATTTAAATTATCTTTCTTCCCTAATTTTCAATGCTTCATTCTTGCGAAAATAACTCAACAATTTTCATTCTAAAATCAAAAAGCCGTTTGACATCCTCTTGTGTATTAATTTCGCCTGTAAAATTTTTGAGATATTCAATATAAGCGTCACGAATAGCTATAAAATTAGGATGATCAGCTAATTTTCTGAAAATTTCACCAGAAAAAATATTAGGATTTTTACCAAGACTTAAAGCTGTCAATGCTTCAATAATTTTTTCAGCTTTCAGCTTCACCTGCATTTCATTCATAAATCAACGAATTTAAATTAATTAGTTGAATATCAAGTAATTAATGTTATAATTATAATTTTATTGTTAGATGCAATTCTTCCAGTTGGCTTTCATCTAATGGTGCTGGAGCATTGATCATAACATCTCTTCCTGCATTATTTTTGGGAAAAGCTATACAATCACGAATGGAATCCAAACCATTTAACAACGCAACGAATCTGTCCAATCCAAAAGCCAGTCCACCATGTGGAGGAGCTCCGTATTGAAAAGCATTCAGTAAAAAGCCAAATTGAGCTTGAGCTTTTTCTTCGGTGAAACCAAGCACTTTAAACATTTGATCTTGTAATTTACTGTCGTGAATACGAATAGAACCACCTCCCAATTCTACACCATTTATTACCAGGTCATAAGCATTTGCTCTTACTGCTCCTGGATCAGTTTCCAACAAAGGTATATCTTCCAATTTTGGTGAGGTAAAAGGATGATGCATAGCCTTATAACGCTGTAATTCATCATCCCATTCTAGTAAAGGAAAATCTACTACCCACAAAGGAGCAAACACATTTTTATCACGAAAGCCTAACCTCTCTCCCATTTCCAAACGCAATTCGCAAAGAGCTTTTTGTGTTTTCAATTCTTCGCCTGCCAGAATAAGAATAAGGTCACCTGCTTGAGATTGAAATTGAGAAGCAATTTTCTTTAAATCTTCATTATTAAAAAATTTGTCAATAGAAGATTTGAAGGTTCCATCTTTTTCATATTTAATATAAATCAGTCCTTTTGCTCCAATTTGAGGGCGTTTGACAAACTCTGTCAATTCATCAAGCTGCTTTCTGCTGTAATCCGCACAACCTGTGACACAAATTCCGCCAACATATTCAGCATTATCAAAAATAGAAAATTGATGTCCTTGAACAACGTCTTTCAATTCAACGAATGTCATTCCAAAACGAATATCCGGCTTATCAGAACCATACAGTTTCATAGCATCAGCCCATCTCATTCTTGGAAATGGTTGAATAAAATCAACATTTTTGAGGGTTTTAAAAAGATATTTGATTAGTCCTTCAAAAGTTTGTAACACATCTTCTTGCGTTACAAAAGACATTTCGCAATCTATTTGTGTAAATTCAGGCTGACGATCGGCTCGCAAATCTTCGTCGCGAAAGCATTTTACAATTTGAAAATATCGATCAAAACCCCCTAACATCAATAATTGTTTCAAAAGTTGTGGCGATTGCGGTAACGCATAAAATTCTCCAGGATTCATTCGTGATGGCACCACAAAATCTCGTGCACCTTCTGGTGTAGAAGCAATTAAAGCAGGTGTTTCTACTTCAATGAAACCCAACTGGTCGAGATAACGTCGAGTTTCAATAGTTAATTGATGACGTAATTCAAGGTTCTGTCGAATAATGTTTCGTCGTAAATCCAAATATCTGTATTTCATCCTCAAGTCTTCGCCACCATCCGTATTGTCTTCTATGGTGAATGGCGGTGTTTTTGACTCATTTAATATATTCAATTCCTCAACGAGAATTTCTATTTCGCCCGTTGGAAGATTCAAATTTTTATTGCTTCGTTCTGCTATTTCTCCTGTTGCTTGAATGACAAATTCACGCCCCAATTCATTAGCTTCTTTCCAGAGATTTTCGTTAATCTGTTGATTGAAAACTAATTGTGTTATTCCGTATCGATCTCGAAGGTCAACAAAAACCATTCCCCCCATTTTTCGAATGCGTTGTACCCAGCCTGCCAAAGTCGTTTTTTGACCAACATTGGTGAGACGTAATTCACCACAAGTATGTGTTCTGTACATTTTTTATAATATTTTTTTAAAAAAAATTATCTCACCATCACATTTGGATTAATTTTTTTAATCAAACCTTTTAGTACGTCGCCAGGACCTAATTCTATAAATTCTGTAGCCCCATCATTAATCATGTTTTTAATGGTTTGTGTCCATCGAACAGGTGCAGTTAACTGAGCAATGAGATTTTGCTTGATATTTTCAGGATTGGTTTGAGGATAGGCATTTACGTTCTGATAAACTGGGCAGATAGGTGTAGAAAAAGAAGTTTGATGAATAGCTTGGCTAAGTTCAATTCTGGCCGGTTCCATCAAAGGTGAATGAAAAGCTCCGCCAACACTAAGTTTCAGTGCGCGTTTAGCTCCTTTTTCTTTTAATAATTCACATGCTTTTTCTACTCCCCTTATTGTTCCTGAAATAACGATTTGTCCGGGGCAATTATAATTTGCAGGTACAACAATTTCATCTTTGATCGAATCGCAAACTTCTTCTACAGTTTCGTCATCTAAACCAATGATGGCCGCCATAGTTGATTCTTCCAGTTCACATGCTTTTTGCATGGCTTGTGCACGTTTTGAAACCAAAATGAGTCCATCTTCAAAAGTCAAAGCTTGAGCTGCCACAAGAGCTGAAAATTCACCTAATGAATGTCCTGCTACCATATCAGGTTTGAAATTATCTTCTAAAACGAAAGCTGAAATTACTGAATGCAAAAATATGGCTGGTTGAGTTACTTTGGTTTGCCGTAAATCTTCATCAGTTCCTTCAAACATTAAATCAGTAATGCGAAATCCCAAAATTTCATTGGCTTTTTCAAAATACTTTTTTGCTATCTCAGATTGCTCGTATAAATCCTTACCCATGCCTACAAATTGGGCTCCTTGACCAGGAAAAACGTATGCTTTCATTTTTGATAAATTTATAAACAGTTAATTATATTAATTCTTTAAAAAATTTTATTAAAAGATCTAAAGACGAAATATCAAGAAAGGTTTGGCAAAGTTAATAAAAAAGATATATGTAAACTTCAATGTGAAGATTTAACTATAAACAAATTAAAAAATAGATTTATAAATTATTGTTTTTCAATTATTTAGAAATTATATTAAATTGGATTTTTACTTTTTAATAAAAAACCTGTAATTTTGAGAGGTAAAACATTGAAGATATGGATTTAATTTTAAAATATTTTCCTCACCTCACTCCTACTCAAATTTCCCAATTTGAAGCACTTTATGGACTTTATTCAGAATGGAACCAAAAAATTAATGTCATTTCACGGAAAGATATAGAAAATTTATATGAACATCACGTATTACCTTCATTAGGAATTGCACAAGTAATTCATTTTCAAAAAGGAACTTCCATTCTGGATGTTGGTACAGGTGGCGGTTTTCCAGGAATTCCACTTGCTATTTTGTTCCCTGAGGTAAATTTTACCTTGATTGATTCAGTCGGAAAAAAAATTAAGGTAGCTTCGGAAATTTCAAAAGCAATTGCCCTTGAAAATACAGTTTTTAAACAAATAAGATTAGAAGAAGAAAAAGGTCAATATGATTTTATTGTGAGTCGTGCTGTAATGACGATGAATGAATTGGTAAAACAAGGTAGCAAAAACATCTTAAAACGCCAAATAAATGCCCTTCCTAACGGTATTATTTGCTTGAAAGGTGGAGAAATTTCTAATGAAATTCGTAACTATAAAAATATTGCTGAAATTTTTCCACTTTCCAATTATTTCAAAGAAGAGTATTTTAAGACTAAAAAAATAATTTATATGCCTGTTTTTAAGTAAAATATTTTAACGAGTGGAAAAATATGAAAATCAAAAAATTTGTTTTTAATCCTTTTGAAGAAAATACTTATATTGTTTCAGATGAAACCAAAGAAGCTATCGTTATTGATGCTGGCTGTTTGGATAAAGAAGAGAAAAGATTATTAAAAGAATATATAGCTGACAATCAGCTAATTATAAAATATATTTTAAATACTCATTTGCATATTGATCATCAGTTTGGGAATCGTTTTTTACTTGAAAATTATTTTATTGCTCCTTTAGCTGGCAAAGAAGACGAATTTTTTTTAGATACTTTTAGAGAACAAACTTATTTTTTTGGAATTAAAGTTCAAGAGGAGCCCGCTCCACTTGGTGGATATTTAATTGATAATCAAAAAATAAATTTTGGAAATACTTCTTTACAGGTTTTTCATGTGCCAGGCCATTCACCAGGAAGTATGGCTTTTTATTTTGAAAATGAAAAGGCAATTTTTACGGGTGACGTACTTTTTAAAGGAACTATTGGAAGAACTGATTTTGAAAAAGGAGACTTTGATACTATTATTCGTTCTATTATACAGCGTTTACTTCCACTTCCTGACGAAACCGTTGTTTATTCTGGACATGGACCTATTACTACCATTGGAAATGAAAAAAAATATAATCCTTATCTACAAAATTATTGCTGATATAATTTATTTTCGATAATAAACTGATAAACAGCAGGATGTAGCCATTTGTCAACATCTTTTTGCTCTTTTAAAGCTTGTCGGATAGTAGAAGAAGAAATATCATAATAAGGTGTGGAAAGAAATTTCATTTGAGGGTATTTGGAAAGTAAATGAGAAGCATCAAAATTTTTCCTGGGATAAACAAGTACCGGATATTCTTCCAGAATTTTTTGATAATCTTTCCAACGATCGAAAATTAAAACATTGTCGCTCCCGATCAGCAAATAAAATTTATTTTCTGGATATTTTTCAGAAAAAGCATGTAAACTGTTGATGGTATAAGACGGTTTAGGTAAAGAGAATTCCAGATCAGAAACTTTTAATTGGGGATGGTTTTGAATAGCTAATTCAACCATCTTCAACCGAATATTTTCATCAACTAATTCTGTGTCCTCTTTTAAAGGATTGTGAGGTGAAACAACAAACCAAACTTCGTCAACATATTGATTGTCAATTATATATTGAGCTAAATTTACATGACCCAAATGAACTGGGTTGAAAGAACCAAAATATAGACCAATTTTTTTATTCGTATTTTCAGTTTGAGTATTCATTAATTTCGAAAATTATTTATTCAGAAAATCTCGAACGGTTTCTTCAATTTCCTTTTTTGTTTTTTCCAGATCATCATTAATGATAATTTTATCAAATTGGGGAGCAAAACTCATTTCATAAGCAGCTTTCTCTATTCTTTTCTGAATCATTTCAGGTGTTTCTGTTCCTCTTTTGAGCAAACGTTCTTTTAATGCCTCCATGTTAGGTGGAGCAATAAAAATAGCCAAAGCCTGATTACCAAATTGTCTTTTTATGTTGAGCCCACCTTTTACATCCACATCAAAAATGACATTCTTATCTTTTTGGGTGATTCTATCAATTTCACTTCGCAATGTTCCGTAAAAACAATCTGGATAAACTTCCTCGTATTCTAAAAATTCTCCATTGGCAATTTTTTGTTTAAATTCTTCAGGTGTCAAAAAATAATAATCAATGCCTTCTTTTTCATTCAGACGTGGAGCACGACTGGTAGCAGAAACAGAAAATTCAAGATTCAAATTGCTGTTTAATAAATGATGTACCAATGTACTTTTCCCTGCACCCGAAGGGGCTGATAATATAATTAATTTACCTGCCATTCGCATTGTTTTTTAAAATGAAATCCAAAAAATTTTGACCAAAATTCCATTTTCTTTTCTTGAACCTTAAAACTCGTATCAAACATCTGTACCACAATTTTAGAGAACATTCAAAACCTGTTCTTTGATTTGTTCCAGTTCATCTTTCATTTTGACAACAATTTTTTGGATTTCGCTGTGATTTGCTTTTGCCCCCAGCGTGTTTATTTCGCGTCCGATTTCCTGAGCAATAAATCCTAATTTTTTACCTTGTGCCTGTTCTTCTTCCAATACCTGAATAAAATAGTTTAAATGATTTTGCAAACGAGTTTTCTCTTCATTGATATCGAGTTTTTCAATATAATAAATTAACTCCTGCTCCATTCTGTTTTTGTCGTAATCAACCTTATCTGAAATACTTTCCAGTTCTTCTTTCAGTTTTGCTTTGATTTTTTCAATTCTTTCAGCTTCGAAAGGAGCAATTTCGTTGAGCAATTGCTGAATATTGCTTATTTTGTTATAAAACACATTTTCAATGGCTTTTCCTTCTTGCATACGAAAAGCCTTTAACTCATCAAAAGCCTGCTGTATTGCTTTTTTTACTGCTTGCCATTCATTTTCGTCCAATTCTGAAATTTCTGTTTTCAAACTATCAGGTAAACGTAGAAAAATATCAAACCAATTGTTGGGAGGATTAATACCTAAATATTCTGATAAGTCGTTGATTTGTTGATAATAACCTTCTATTATAGGCTGGTTAAATTGTGTTGCGGTTTCTTTGCCTGCATTCTCAATAAACAAAGAAAAATCAATTTTTCCTCTTTCGAGTTTTTGAGAAATTTCATTTCTAATTTCCAATTCTTTTTCCCGATACAAATTTGGAATTTTAATAGAAACATCGAGTTGCTTACTATTAAGCGATTTTACTTCTATTACAATTTTTTTGTTATTATATTCGCATGTAGCTTTCCCAAAACCCGTCATCGATTGTAACATAATCTTAATTTTTTAAAACTATTCGAGAAAAAATTGAAATATTCTATGAATAAGTAAATTAATTAATTCGTTTTAATTATTTTAAAATCAGCTTATTAGTTATTAAAATAATTAATATTTAGAAGTTCCTCTGCATTTTTAAGAGAAACTTCCGTAACATTTTCTCCACTCAACATCTGAGCAATTTCTTGAACTCTTTCTTCTTGATTTAGAGGAACAATATGTGTCTGGGCTTTTTCGCCTGATTCATCCTTATATACGCGATAATGATACTCTCCCTTCGAAGCAATTTGAGGAAGATGGGTGATGGCAATTACCTGCATATCTTTGCTCATATCGTGCATAATTTGACCCATTTTATGAGCAATTTCACCTGAAACACCTGTATCAATCTCATCAAAAATAATGGTTGGTAAACCAGCTCGATGAGCCACTAACGATTTGATTGACAACATCAATCGTGAAATTTCACCGCCAGACGCAATTTGAGCAACTGGTTGTAAAGATTGATTTTTATTTGCAGAGAAAAGAAATTGCACATTATCTTTTCCATTTTCTGTAAAATCAAAAGTTTCTGAAATTTCAACTTTAAATTGAATATATGGCATACCCAGTTGAGAAAGTTGTTGCTTTAAGTAATTTTCAATAGATTCCGTAGCTTTTATTCGAGTTTCCCTAAGTATGTTGGCTTGTTGAATCAATTGTTCATAAACCTCATTAATTTTTTTCTGTAAATCAGCCAATTCGTCATCAAAAGATTCAATTTTTTCCAATTGATCTTTTATATTATCTCTGATAGAAATAAGTTCTTTCTCGGTTGATACCTTGAATTTCTTTTCCAAAGCATAAATTTCGTTCAACTTGTTTTCAATCCATTGTAATCTATCTGGTTGAAATTCAATTCTTTCTTCCAATGAAATAATTTCGTCGGCAATATCTTTTGTTTCAATTTCTACTGATTGTAAACGTTGATACCAATTTTCACCTTCAGGAATAAAATTTTTTATATGATCCAGCGAATTAATAGCATTTTTAATCATGGAAATCGCCATTTGTTCCTCATTCAGAAAATAATAAGCTTTTTGCAATTCTTCCTTAATTTCTTCCGTGTGACTTAATGTTTGAAATTCAGCTTCTAATTCAGTTTGTTCGTTCTCAGAAAGATGAGCATCATTAAGTTGCTGAAATTGGAATTGCAAATAATCAAATTCTGCCAGTTGTTTTTCAGCTTCTTTTTGCAATTGACGGAAATCGTTTTGTAGTGTTTTCCATTCGAAAAAAGTAATTCGGTAATTCTCCAGAATTTTTTCGTTTTGAGCCATTGTATCCACTACTTGCAATTGATAATCGGCATGTGATAGCAGTAAATTTTCGTATTGTGAATGGATGTCAATCAGTTTATCGCCAAGTTCACGTAATACTTGCAAAGAAACAGGGGTATCGTTTACAAAAGCTCTTGATTTTCCAGCGACAGTGATTTCTCGTCTTAAAAGGCAATTGGAAGAATTATAATCCAGTTCATTTTTTTCAAAAAAATCTTCTAATTGATAATCGTGAATATCAAATTCTGCTTCAATCACACACTTTTCTTCTCCTTCCTTAATAAGCTTACTATCAGCCCTTTGTCCCAATAAGAGAGAAAGTGCTCCCAGAATAATGGATTTTCCAGCACCCGTTTCACCTGTAATAACTGAAAAACCACTTTCAAAATTGATATTTATTTCTGAAATTAAAGCAAAATTACTGATATAAAGCGATTTAAGCATTTAGATTTCAAGTTAGACTTTAATTTTGTAAAAATTCAATTCACTTTTTACTTACTATTTAAAATTTGCTCATATTTAGCAGTTTGGGCAGGATCAACATCTGAAAGGATTTCTACTACTAGCATTTTTTCCTTCTCAGTTCCTTTTGAAAATATATTCATAAGTTCATCTGTTTTAGCATCTAAAAAAGAAGAAATAACAACAGCGGAAGGTCGAGCCCTATTGACATCACGCAAGACGTGCAATCCTTCGGCTATTTTTGCACGTGCGTTAGCAGGATTATCTACCATCATATCCAACCCTAAACGATGATACTCATAAAAATAATTCCTAAAAGGTTTAAAAGCTTCATCCAATAAATTACTAACCAAAGCATAACGATTTCGCGGACTTTCAAAAGCTTTCCATCCAGATAAATTAATTCCTTGTGCCATGTTTACAATGTTCTCTGCTGCCTGAAAAGCAGAAGTGCCTCCCAATCGAGAAAAAGAATCCATATCATAACCAATGATGATATAGGCATAATATGACAGAACAGCAGTTAAATTGGAAGTAATAACAGAGGGATTCCATTCCAGTTGATCAAACTCTTTGTAGGTAAACGTAAAATCGTTGTCCTTGAAATTAAAAAGTGTGGTGGTATAGCTTGAATTATAAACGGGACGACGTGATTGTACAAGAATTTCTGCTGTAAAATTGTCTCCTTCTACTTTTTTAACGGTAATGTTCATAGTACATTCTATTCGTTCTTCGGGAGTGAAAGTCATTTCTGTCCATTTGCGATTGTTTATAAATTCATACATGGATTTTTGCAATGTTGTAAAAACCGATTTATTGGTGCCTTGAATAAGGTCAGAATTAATATTGATATTACAATTCAATTCTTGAGCGGGAACAAATTGAAAAAGAGAAAGAAACAAAATTGTTTCTAAAAACTTAATTTTTTTCATTTTTCGGCGTTTAACATTTGAATTAATTCATTGACAATATCCTCAGCTACTTCTTTTTTAGGTTTTAAATTGAATGCTTTCTTTTCGCCAGAAGGATAAAAAATCGTAATTTTATTAGTATCATAACCGAAACCAGCTTTTTCATCATTTAATGAATTAAGGACAATAAAATCAAAATCTTTCTTTTTGAGTTTATCAAATGCATTTTTTTCTTCATTGTTGGTCTCGAGAGCAAATCCAATCAGAAATTGCTTTTCATTTTTCATTTTTCCAAGACTTGCTGCAATATCGGGTGTGGGCTTTAATTCCAGCGTTAAATTATCGTTTTCACGTTTTAATTTATTTTCGGATTTTTCTACAGGAGTAAAATCTGCAACAGCCGCAGAAAGAATGGCTCCATCCATATCTTTAAAATGGTTTTTTACAGCATGATACATTTCTTCAGCCGAAGTTACATTGATTTGTTGAACTTTTGGATGATGAATAGAAAGATGAACAGGACCTGTAATTAAAAGAACTTCCGCACCTTGACGGGCACAAACTTCTGCCAGAGCAAATCCCATTTTCCCCGAAGAAAAATTACCAATAAAACGTACTGGATCAATCTTTTCGTAAGTTGGACCAGCCGTAATTAGAATTTTTTTACCAGTTAAATTTTTAGGAGTAAAATAATCTTCCAGAAAATCAACAATTTTTTCTGGTTCCTCCATCCTACCCTTTCCTTCTAATCCACTCGCCAATTCTCCACTGGAAGGTTCGATAATGAAATTTCCTAATTGCTGTAATTTATAAAGGTTTTCTTGTGTTATTTTATTAAAAAACATGTTTACATCCATTGCAGGAGCAATAAATACTGGACATCTTATTGATAAATAAGTTGTTAGTAATAAATTATCAGCGATTCCTGCAGCCATTTTTGCAATGGTATTTGCAGTAGCAGGAGCAATTAAAAAAGCGTCAGCCCAGGTTCCTAAATCTACGTGGCTGTTCCAATTGCCACTGGTAGGATCGAAAAAATCAACTAAAATTGGATTTTTAGCAAGTGTTGCCAGCGTAAGCGGAGAAATAAATTCTTTAGCTGTCGGCGTCATAACAACCTTTACCTGTGCTCCTTGCCTGACTAATAAACGAATAAGCTGAGCAGTTTTATAAGCAGCAATGCTTCCTGTTACTCCCACTAATATTTTTTTATCTTTCAACATATTAGTTTCATTGTGATAATAGAATTCTGCACAAAGGTACGAGATATTTTTTACATAAAATCGGGGAAAGATTTCCCACTTATTTTAAGTATCTGAAAATTTCATTCGAAATTTACAAAAAATAATTGAAGTACCTATTAACAAAAAAGATAAAAGAATAATTTTTGATCAGGAAAATTATTCTTTTATCTTTAAAAATTAAAAAAACAGTAAAAAATTATTTCAACTTTTCCTTAACGGGATTTCTGTAATAGATTTTATCTTCGATAAACTCTTGTGTTGCAATTAACGTCGGTTTAGGTAATTTTTCATAAAAACGAGAAATTTCTATTTGTTCTCTATTTTCATAAACTTCATCAAGCCCTTCACCAATGGAAGAAAATTCTTGTAGTTTTTTGTTTAACTCTTCCTTTATTTCTACACTGATTTGATTTGCGCGTTTTGCAATAATCACGACCATTTCATAAACATTTCCTACTTTTTCACTCATTTTATTGATATCGCGAGTTACTGTTGTAGTTGGTGCATTTATTTTTTTAAAATCCATTTTTTAATATTGTTTTAATAGTTGATTATTTTTTTCGATTCATTAAAAATTTTATCTGCTTGTTTTTTATATTTTCCTTCTGGAAATTCATTTATATAATTATAATATTCATCGATAGTATTTTGATAACGTTCAATTTTTTTATCTGGTATACTTTGCACTGCTTGAGCATATTTTGATTCGAGAATTAAAAACATCAAATCTTCTCTGTATGAATTTAAAGGATATTTTTTTAAGGCATTTTCCGCTGTGATAACAGCCGATAAATAATTGTTACCCATATAATTACCTAAATTGTAATACAATTTTGCATTCAAATAATATTTATAAGCTAACTTATCATTTAATTCATCAATCAATTTATTTACTTCTGGAACTCTTTTACTTTCAGGATAAAAGTCTAAAAATTCTTGAAAAGCTGAAAGTGCATTGTAAGTTGATGTTTGATCCAACCGAGGATCAGGCGAATCGAGATAATAACAATAGCCTACCATGAATCTTGCCTCTTCAATATATTTGCCTGTAGAATATGACTTAATGTAGGCTTTATAATACTCGCATGCAGTCACATAATCTTTTTGTCCCATGTAACATTTTGCTAAATAATTAAGCAAGTCTTCTGAGCGGTAAGTACCTCTGAAATAAGCAGAAACGTCATCAAACAAGGTAGCTGCACGAGCATAATCTCCTTTCTCAAAATATTCTACTGCTTTTGAGTATTTTAACTCAGCATCAGGATTTTTTAACAATTTTTGATAATCGCTACATGATGCCAGCATCAAAATCCACAAAAAAAACAAGAAAAAATGCCTTTTTTTCATAAAAAAAATTGAACTTCAAAATTAACTATTTTATTGTAAACAAAAAAGTTAAATTTTCTATTTAAATAAAATTCTTTTTCTCCTTTAGATAAGGTATTACAAAATTAACGAAATAGCTCTCAAATTTTAAAAAATAATCTATCTTTTTTATTGAGAAAGATATTTCTTAAACCCTTCAGTATAAATTACTTGATCTTTTCCTTGATTGTCCACATATATCAAGTAACTGTCTATTTCAGGTAATTTTTTACAAAGTTCCAAAGCACTATCCACACCTAATACCATGAAAGCAGTGGCATAAGCATCTGCTTCAATGCAGGTTGGTGCTATCACAGTGGTGCTTAACACATTGTTATTCACTGGAAAACCTGTTCTTGGATCGATAATATGAGAGAATTTTCTTTCTTTTTTGTAATAAAATTGGCGGTAATTGCCTGAAGTCGCCAAAGCTTTATTGGAAATATGAATAATAGTTTGAATTTCGTTTATCATGTTTGTACTGTCCTCAATTGGTTTATCAATTCCAATACGCCATTTTTCACCTTTAGGATTCAGTCCTTTACAAACTATTTCACCTCCAATTTCTACCAGATAATTCTCACATTGATTTTCTTTTAATAATTGACCAATTACATCAGCAGAATAACCTTTGGCTATGGCACTCGCATCCAACATAATTCGAGGATCATCCTTTATTAATTTATGATTTTCCAGATGAATTTTCCAATAACCAACATATGGCAAAATATTCTTTACCTCAGGTGCTTGAATTCGGTTGGTATCATTTGTTCCAAATCCCCATGCATTTACTAAAGGTGATACAGTAATATCAAAAGCTCCGTTAGTTTCTTTTGAAATTTTTTGAGCTACTTGAAACATTTTTTCAAAATAAGAATCAGTAACTACCGAAGTATCATTTTGATTGATACGGGAAATAATAGATTGTGTATTGAAAATGGAAAGTGAATTTTCAAATTCATGTAGCCGCTCTTCTATTTTTTTCTGTAAATCAATTTGTTGTGGATGTTGGTAAGTAATATGATAATAAGTTCCAAAAATTTTTCCTTCATTATGAATATATTGTTTTCCCTGCTTGTTTTTGCTAAAGATGAAAAATATTATTAATCCGATAGCTAATAGGGCAATTAAAGAATAGACTTTTTTTCTGTTCATTATAAATACATTGTTTTCAATTATCAAAAATTAACGGTTCGCCTTTTATACTTTCGTCAAAATATCCTTCGTCATAAACTTTGTGACCATTGACCCAGGTTTTAACAACTTTTGAATCAAATTTAGTTCCTGTAAAAGGTGACCAGCCACACTTGTATAGCAAATTATCAGGCGAAACTTGCCAGGAACATGATGGATTAATCAGCACTAAATCAGCATAATAACCTGGTCTGATAAAACCACGTTTTTGAATTTTATAAATAATAGCGGGAGCATGGCACATTTTTTCTACTACTTTTTCCAGTGTAAAAATACCTTCTTTTACCAATTGTAACATAGCAGTTAGTGAATGTTGTACAAACGGTGCTCCAGAAGCAGCTTTCAAACAAGAACCTTCCTTTTCGTTCCACAAATGAGGTGCATGATCAGTCGCCACCACATCCAATCGATTATCGTTTATAGCTTTTCTCAATGCTGAACGATTATCTTTGCTTTTAATAGCAGGATTACATTTGATACTATTCCCTAATTGTTCATAATCTTCATCAGAAAACCATAAATAATGAATGCAGGTTTCTGCTGTTATTTTCTTCTCATTCAATGGAATACTGGAAGAGAACAATGATATTTCCTTTTCAGTAGAAACATGCAACACATGCAAACGACTTTGATATTTTTCTCCTAATTTTACAGCTTTCGTTGTAGCTCGATAACAAACATCTGTATCTCGAATTAACAGATGATAAAAAATAGGGAGCTCCTCTCCTATCAAATTTTGATAATAACGGATATGTTGTTGAATCATTTGTTCATCTTCACAATGAACAGCAATCAGAAAGGGGATCTCAGCAAAAATTCGTTCTAAAGTCAATTCATTATCAACCAGCAAATTTCCTGTTGATGACCCCAAAAAAATTTTGATTCCACAAACTCGATGAATGTCTGCTTTTTTAAGTTCTTCGAAATTATCATTGGTAGCTCCGAGATAAAAAGAATAATTTGCAAGTGATTTTTCTGATGCAAGTTGAAATTTTTGCTCTAAAGCTTCAATGGTTGTTGTGGGTGGAATAGTGTTAGGCATATCCATAAAACTGGTAACTCCGCCTGCTACCGCAGCCTTACTTTCGGTAGATAAATCGCCTTTATAAGTTAAACCCGGTTCACGAAAATGGACATGTTCATCGATTACACCAGGCAAAAGCCAATAACCTTTTGCATCGATTTCATCGAAAGGTTCTTTCAATTGAATATCTGCTTCATTCGTATATATTGCTTGAATAAATTTATCTTTTATAAGTACCGAACCTATAAAAGTTTCTCCTTCGTTAACAATAGTCGCATTTCGGATTAATTGAAATTTATTCATAAATTATAAACATTGCTTGGGGAAGGATACAAAAATTATTTCTTCTTCTGCGGATAATGATAAAAGAGACTTTGAATTTTTAATTTGATCACCCCTAAAAAAGCCTCACTAAAAATTCCGCCACTCATTTTGGAAGTACCTAATTCTCTATTTATAAAGATAATGGGTATTTCTTTTAATGTAAAACCACTTTTATAAGCTTTGAATTTCATTTCGATCTGGAAACCATAACCTTTGAAACGAATTTTATCTAGTTCAATTGTTTCAAGCACTTCTCTACGATAACATTTAAAACCTGCAGTAGTATCTGCAATTTTCAGACCTGTTACTAACCTTACATAAATAGAAGCCATATAAGACATTAATACTCTTCCTAAAGGCCAGTTAACTACATTTACACCCGTTAAATAACGAGAACCAATTGCTAAATCAACTCCTTCATTAGCACAAGCTTGATATAATTTCGGTAAATCATTTGGATTATGTGAAAAATCGGCATCCATTTCATAAATATATTCATAATCTCTATCTAATGCCCATTTAAAACCCTCTATATAAGCGGTTCCAAGTCCTAATTTTCCTCCTCGTTCGAGAAGAAAAAGTTTTTCAGGAAATTCTTTTTGGAGATTTTTTACAATTTCGGCTGTTCCATCGGGTGAATTATCATCAACAATCAATATATGAAAATCATAAGGTTGACGAAAAACAGCATGGATAATATTTTCAATATTTTCCTTTTCGTTATAGGTTGGGATAATAACTAAATTTTCAGGCATAAATTATTAATTTCAACTTGCGAAGAATCATTGATTGATTAAAAAATAAATATATTCGATGGTTGAATTCTTTCTAAAACATTTAATTGAACATTTTTTCCAACGATAATTTTATTATTTTCTAAATGCTTTTGAACAGTGTTATATGCTATTGTTGGTAGATTATTTTCTTTGCTGAGATGACACAAAAAAATATTTTTAAGTTTTTCTTGATAATTTTCAGAGAGAAAAATTCCCGCTTGATCATTGCTCAAATGTCCTGTATCAGAAGCAATTCGTTCTTTTAAGTAAAAAGGATACGAACCATCCCATAACATTTTTTCATCATAATTTGCTTCTAATACCAAATAATTTGCATCAGTTAAATAAGTTATAATTTCGTTGCTAATGTAGCCCAAATCGGTAGCAAAAACAAATTTTTTCTCTTGATAAATTACGACATAACCTACACTATCAGTTGCATCATGAGAAACAGGAAAAGCCGTAAAACAAAAATCTTCTATAGTTATACTCTCCCATTTTTCAATGATTTTTTTGCTGAAAGTCAAATTTTTCTTTACATAAAAGCTTTTTTGGATACCTTCGTGAACTTTTTTCGTCGTAAAAATAGGTATATGATATTTTTCACCTAATACGCCTACTGATTTGATATGGTCAGCATGATCGTGAGTAATAAAAACAGCTAAAATATTTTCAAAATTAAGTCCAATATTGTACAGATATTTTTTTATGTTTCGTATGCCTATTCCTGCATCAATTAAAAATCCATAGTTTGAATTGCCTATAAAATAACAATTTCCACTGCTTCCACTTCCAAAACTTTGAAACTTTAATTGAGCCATTACTTTTTTGAAGGCAAAAATAAAAGAAAAAAGTTGAATTAAGTGCACAAAATTTTAGAAAATTAAATTAAGTGATAATAAAATGAGGCATAAAATATAAAAAACGAAACAGTAATAAATAGTTTTTACTGTTTCGTCAGGATAAAAAATTTTACATTAACAATTAATCAAATTCTATATCATGATGAGAACCATCGCAAAAAGGCTTATTTTTACTGTGTCCACATCTGCATAAAGCAGTTTTTCCAACTAATTCTTTTTCCTCGCCCGATGGCAAAATTAATTTAACGTTACCGTTTATAACATACGGGCCGCCTTTCATTACTTTTATTGAAATTTCATTTTCCATGATTTTTTGTTTTTAAATGTTATTTATATAAAAACAATTTCAACAATAAAAAGTTTCAGGTAAAATTAACATTATTAAAACATTAATGTTAAAAATTGAAAATAAAATTTTAATGTAAATTATTTTGAATAAATTTTATCTCACAATTACGCAACTCTATGGTTTTTTTGTCTATTAAGTCTTCCTGATCGGTGATTTCTTTTTCCAATGCTAATATTTTCAGGGCAAGTTCTTGCTTTTTATTTTCATTTTGATCATATTGCAATCGCAATTCCTGCAACTGCATTTTCTTATTCTGCAAATCGGTATTTAATTTGTTTAGTTCGTACCAACGTTGTATGGATTCTTTACTTCGAAATTGCGTGACATCTGTATAAATTAAAGTATCATTTATTATAAAACTAAATTTTTTTTCAGACTCAAAAATATTTTCTTTATTCTCTTTTTCCATGTGATAATCAACACGATGTACCTTCCTAAATGTTTTTAGTTTTGCTACTTCTCGAATTGAATCTAAATTATTAGAGCGAATAATTTTTTTTGTTTCATTAGGAACAAAGGTAAAAATAGTAACTTTCCCTTCGGGCAAAAAACGATCGGTAGCAAACCAACCTATATTATGCAATTCATCAATCACCATCATATAGTCATTATAAGGCGAATTGTAAGGCATTCCGATATTGTCAGGAATGAAAAAATCGTTTTCTGATGGAACATAACGGGTAATAAAAATGTCATATCCTCCTATGGAATTTTCACCATCAGATGCAAAATATAGGGTAAGTCCATCCAACATAAGGAAAGGATAATTTTCATTGGCTGAAGTATTAATTTGATTGGAAACAGGCTTAGGATCAGACCACTTTTCTAATAATTTGTAACAAGTAAAAATATCCATTTGCCCACGAATAGAATCAGAAAAATACATTCTGTCTTGACGTTCAGTAGTATAAACTATTTTTTCTTCCGCTCGATTTTTTAATTGAATGGGACTGGCAGTAAGAGAACCTAATTCATGAGTAAAATTATAAAAATTTAGAAATTTACTTTTATCTACTATCATACTATCTATTATTGAAATATCATCTACTCTTTGAATAAAATTTTCAGCCAATTGTGCTCTTTTCAATGCAAGTTTGATTTTATCATAATCTGCATCATTTTCTTTTAAGGTAGTAAGGTATCCTTGATAAGCATTTGCAGATTCTGAAAAACGATAAGCTTTCATGTACAATTCACCTAAATATTTGTTTCGTAAAGGATATTTTGTTCCAGCACGTTCAAAATATGTGATAGCATTTTCATCATCATTTAGTTCATAACAGCAACGTGCATAACGATAATTATATAAAGCACTTTTTGGATTTCGTCGTAACAAAGTTTCATAAGCTTTTTTTGCTTCGAGATATTTTTTTTGCTGAAACAAATTATCTGCCTCCTGGGGTGTTTGTCCCAATACTGAAAAGGAAACAAGTAATAATAATATAGAAAATAATCGGTATTTTTTTTGTAAGTTAATCATCATTTAAAAATCGTTTAACAACTATTTTAAAAACGAATTCAGTTAAAAATGGATTTATTGCAAATTTTTTGTCGCATTTTGGATAATTTTTTGGGCTTCAGCTTCTGCTTCACTATTTATTTGATCAACTTTTTTCTGGGCTTCGTCCAATAATTTTTTTGCAGTAGTTTCAGCTACTTTTTTAGCCACAGGATTTGTAGCCTTTGCAACAAGGGCATCGCTTTCTTTCCGAGCCTCTTCAAGAATTTTTTCACTTTTTTTCTGAGCCTCTAATCGAATTTTATCAGCTTGTTGTTGGGCTTCCTGTAAAGCTTTTTCTTTTTGTTTTTGAGCCTTTTCTAATGCTTCTTGTTTGGCTTTATCTACTTGTTTTGCTACTTCGGCTTCTACTTTTAATTTTGTTTCATCTACTATTTCACTTAAAGTATTCATGACATCCAACTTAATTTTTGGTTTATCATAAGTACCTGTAATGTTGACTTTTACAGTAGAAAAACGTCCTATATTCACCTGATCAGGTAATTGGATAATTCCCTGAAAATCAATTTCTTTGTTTAGGCTCGAACTACCACCTAAATTCATTTTTATATTTGAAATTTTAAAATCAAAAGGTTTTATAAAGATTTTACCGTTCAATATTTCAAATTTTAAAGCAATATCTTTTAAAGTTGGTTGCATAAATTCAGGACGATTCAAATTATTAGCCAAAGCATTGAAAATAGGAGAATTTTTTATTCCAACTGCTCTGGTTGAAAAAACGCCGTTTGCATTTAATGATGTTAAATCTAAACTCATATCATTCTTTAAATTTGCATCAAGCGACAGATTTGTTGAAAATTTTCCATCAGTATTTTTCAAAAATGGAACCAGTTTTTCCATAAATCCTATTTGAGTAAAAATTTTATTAATAACAACACTATCAATGTTTAAATCTACTTTTAATTTTGGATTTTCTGGCAATAAAGTACTGTACAAACCTTTTGCTAAGATATTTCCACCAAAAGCCTGTAATGCAACATTTTGAAGTTTCAATTCTCCATTTTCAATTTCTAATTTCCCTTTAATGTTTTCAAAAATCATTTTATCAAACTTCACTTTATTTAAGTCAGCATTTACAATAAAGTTTATATTTTTGGGAATTTCCAAAACTTTCTTTTCTGTTGCACTTTCGTTATCGGGCTGTGATGTAATAAAATCATTTAAATTGAGATAAGAAGACTGTGCATTTAATTGACCACTTAAAGTTTTGTTTTTTAATAAGTAAGCTATTATGTTTTCAAGCTTTCCTTGAGCTGATAAATTGTTTTCACCTATTTTTAGCCCTGATAATGATAAATTTACAAATGAAGGATTCATCAATAAACTCGCATTATTAATGGTGATTTCCTGTGGATAAAGATTTACATCTTTCATTAAAAACCTTTCCAAATTTAGTTTCCCTTGAAAATTAAATTTATCATATTGATTATTTTCAATATACGACATTCGTCCATTTAAACTGGCATCTATATCAAGAAGTCCATTCAATTTGGTTTTATCACCAAGTGGATAAAAATCTTTAATTTTATCCATTTCAATTTTTCCTTGAGCAACTACCTGAATTTGTGGATCAGAAACAGGGGTTAAAATTCGGCACGAAACAAAAAAGGGTTGTTTATCTAATACAAATGAAACCTTAGAAATATCCACCACTGTTTTATCTAAATTACCATCAGGATGGAATATTTGAGTAGCTATTTGGATATTCTGAACAGCTTTAGGTAAAGAAGGATAACGAAACCAGCCATCATCTACATTTAATTTTAAGTTAAAAGAAGGATAATTATCTTCTTTCATTTGCCCTTTTACTGAGGCATCAAGAGAAATTTTACCATCCGCTTTTAATTCTTTGAATGATTGATAATACAAAGCAGGTATCAATGACAAAATCGACTTAAAATCAACTTTATCAGCCAATAATTTTAAATCCATATCAAATCCATCATCCAAAACTTTCAACCAACCATTTATAGAAAAAGGAAGAGCATTAATGAGAATTGAATTATCACTCAATTTAAACATCATGTTATTCAAATCAGCATCAACATCTACTTTTAATTTTACATTAGCTTTTGAAAGATATGCCACATTGTTCATCCAAAAACTCAAAGAATCAATTCTGGTATCGGTTTCCAACAATGAGCTGTCAGCAGTCAAATCACCACTGGTATGATGATTCAAATTGCAGACTTGAATTTTCATATTTCCTTGTTCATCAAGATAAGTCAAATTTATATTTTGCAAAATGACATCTTTTAATTTTAAATGAAAATTCATTTTTGAAGTATCTTTTTCAGCTTCTGGTTTTTCTTTAACTATATTCCAATTTGCTTTTCCATCAGGTAAAACATGAGCTTTTACTTGAGAATTGGCCAAAAGAATTTTTGAAATATCGTAACCTGTATCGGAAAAAAAACTTTTTAAATTCACTACTGCTTCAATTTTTTCAGTAGCCAATAAAGTATCCTTTTCAAATTCATCTATTCCAATGATTTTCAAGTTTTTAATTTGTATAGAAGCATTGGGGAAACGACGTATGAAACTTAGCTGAATTTTATCGAAATCAATATGAGCAATTAATTGCTTGTTTAATTGTTGCTTTGTAAAATCAACAATTTTACCTTTAAAAACAAAAGGCAAACACAATAATATTATAAAAAACAATGCAATAACTGCTAAAATAATCCACAGTTTACGCCATTTAGATGTTTTCATATTTTTCTGAATTTAAAATGATTGATTTATTTTTCAAAGATAGGATTAATTTAACAAAAAATAGAATAATTAAGTGATGCTTTTTCAATCAATTTAATCAAAAAACATACCTTTGTATTTTAAAAAAGTAAACATTTTAACTAAATTTTAAAAGTTTTTTTCGTAATCATTTTTCCAAAAACATAACTAATCATGTTGCATCACGAACATCAAGATTATCAAAAACATAACGATATAAAAAATATTAAGACAGCTTTTTTTCTTAATTTTGGATTTACCATTTTTGAAATATTGGGAGGTATTTTTACTAACAGTATTGCCATTGTTTCAGATGCCGTACATGATTTAGGCGACAGTCTTTCGCTGGCTTTGGCATGGTATTTTCAGAAGAAATCCAAAAAAAGCAGTGACAAATCTTATTCATACGGTTACAAACGATTTTCGTTGCTGGGAGCAATTTTTAATTCTATCATTCTTTTAGTAGGAAGTTTTATTATTCTTTATACTGCTATTCCACGTTTGATTCATCCTGAACAACCTTATGTAAAAGGAATGTTTTTCTTTGCCATTGTAGGAATTTTGGTAAACGGGAGTGCTCTTCTTCAGTTGAAAAAAGGTGATTCGTTAAATGAAAAAGTAGTTTCACTTCACATGCTAGAAGATGTACTTGGCTGGGCAGCTATTTTAATTGGCACCATTATTATGTATTTCTGGAAAGTTCCTGTTGTTGATGCCGTCCTTTCCATTATAATTGCTGTTTTTATTTTATACAATGTTCTAAAAAATTTGCGAAAAAGTTTACACATCATTTTACAGGGAATTCCTTATGAAGTAGATTCCGAAGTTATCAATCAATATCTTTTGAGTCAAGAAGAAGTGGAAAGCGTTCACGATTTACATATCTGGTCTATTGATGGCACTTACAACATACTTACCGTTCATATTGTTTTAAAACAATCCACGCCCATGAGCAAGATAGCCCTGTTAAAAAAAAAGTATCGCAGTGGACTTACATCGCTTGGCATTGAGCACGCCACCATTGAATTTGAAACCTCCGAAGAGCATTGTTCAATGGAGCAATGTGTAAGTGAATAATTTAGAATGATTTAAAACATTATTTATTCTCTTTATAAATTAGCTTCTCAAAACAAAATAATTAAGAAAATGTCCTTTTAATGATTATTTTTGTAAGATTAAGCAAAAATAATTGTGACACAAGCTGAGTAAAATAATTTTATGCTTCAGCAAAATATTTTATTAGCAAAATCCATATAGCCTTATTAATATACCAAGTGTATGGAAAATCAAGAGAGGACAGCACAAGCTATTCATGTTACGTGGGTAGGTTTTTGGACAAATTTCATTTTAACTATTTTTAAACTATTAGCAGGTTTTTTCGGCAAAAGTACTGCCATGATTGCTGATGGTGTGCATTCGTTGTCTGATTTTATAACTGATGTAATTGTTATTGTATTTATTGGAATTTCAGGAAAAGAACGCGATAAAGACCATCAATATGGACATGGAAAATTTGAAACGTTTGCTTCATTTCTGGTAAGTTTAGCATTGGTAGTAGTAGGAGTATTTATTTTTTTGAATGGACTTACAAAAGTAATTCAAATTATTAAAGGGAATGTAATAGAACCGCCTTCGATGATAGCTTTTGTAGCTGCTTTAGTAAGTATCGTGACAAAAGAATGGGTATATCGTTATACAGTAAAAACAGGCAAGAAAATTGATAATCAAGCTGTTATAGCAAATGCTTGGCATCATCGCTCGGATGCATTTTCTTCCCTTGGTACAGGTATAGGTATCGGCGGAGCAATTTTTTTCGGGGAACAAGCTCGGATATTAGATCCCATAGCTGGAATTATTGTGAGCTTTTTTATTGTTCAAGTGGCAATTAAAATTTTAGTACCCAGTGTAAATGAATTACTTGAACGTTCACTTCCAGAAGAAACCGAAAAAGAAATTTTTCAAATTCTCGAAACAAATCCTGAAATATTATCATATCATAATTTAAAAACTCGTAAAATTGGAAATATATTTGCCATTGATGTTCACATCAAATTAGACCCTTCCACTACTTTTGTACGTTCGCACGAGGTTGCCACAGACATTGAAAATAAACTTCGAAATCGTTTTGGGAAACAAACCATTATCAACATTCATACAGAACCTTTTAATGAAGAAAAAGATAAAAAAATGAAATAAATTTGACAGGATTTATTAGAATAAAGAAAATTATTCTTTTTAACTGTTCGGCAAGACGTTATAAAAAGCAGTATAAGCATACAAATTCAAAGAAAACAATCCCCGCATTTAATAAGATAATAAAGTTGGAAGAAAAAAAATTTTTAGCGTTATGAATGTTTTCAAGTTTTATTCACGTTTTTATTCATTATATTATAAAACTTGAACTTGGATATGCTGAAAATCAAATAAATAGAAAATTATTGTGCGCAGAATGAGACTCGAACTCACACGCCGAAACCGGCACTACCCCCTCAAAGTAGCGCGTCTACCTATTCCGCCATCTGCGCAAAATTTTAAAGATAATTCTCAATTTTGTGCCCAAAACAGGACTCGAACCTGCACAGCCTTGCAGCTACTAGTCCCTGAAACTAGCGCGTCTACCAATTCCGCCATTTGGGCTTAAAAATTTTTTCTTCAATATCTCTGTTTCTAAAAAGGATAGAGTTCTATTCAAAAGGCATTAAAAAACTTAGCAAAGATACATTTTTTTACCAATTGCCAAAAACTTTAAAAGTAAAAAATTGTTGTTTAAAGGTAGCTAACAAATTTATAATTATATTTGTACATGTAATTTTAATTATTCTTTCATCCGAAAATTATTGTATTAATTTTTATAAATTATTGATTATTATAATAAAACAAGTTATTTTAAAAATATGAAGAAAAATATATGGTTCTTTTTTATTCTGTTTTTTGAAATAATAGGCAATTTGCAAGTTTTTGCAATACCTGCCTACCCCTACCCCATTAAAGTTACCCAGCCAGATGGAAGCGAAATAACCATCAAGATGAAAGGAGATGAATTTTATCATTATCATACTACATTGGACGGATATCCCATAAAAAAAGACAAAGATGGCTATTTTAAATATGCAAAAGTAGATAAAAAAGGGAAATTTTCCCTCACCAATATAATAGCCCGTGAAATAGATAAACGTTCTACTGAAGAAAAGGAATTTATTAAGAATATTCCACAAAAATTTAATTATCAACAATTTAACTTATCTGCACGAGTTCAACGCATTTCACATGCTCCTGCTGTTGCTTCAAGACAATATCCTTTAACAGGGAGTCCAAAATCGCTGGTTATTTTGGTAAATTTTTCTGATAATAGTTTTACTGTACCTCGACCTCAAGTTGCCTTCACAAACATGTTAAATCAACAAGGTTACTCTGAAAATGGAGCTACAGGATCTGCTCGTGATTATTTTCGAGATGCTTCCAATGGAGTGTTTGCACCACAATTTGATGTAGTAGGACCTTATACTTTACCCAATAAAATGGAGTATTATGGAGCTAATGGTTCGGATGGCTATGACAAAAATCCACGACAAATGATTATAGACGCTTGTAAATTAGCTGATCAAGATGGTGTAGATTTCAGTCAATATGATACAGATCATGATGGTTTTGTAGATAATATTTTCGTATATTATGCTGGATACAATGAAGCAGAAGGAGCACCTGAAAATACTATCTGGCCTCATCGATGGACATTGGCAGATACAAGAACCAAATTTGATGGTGTTGTTATCTTTGATTATGCTTGTTCTTCTGAACTTCGTTCGTCGAGGGGAACAAATATGTGTGGCATTGGAACTTTTTGTCATGAATTTGGGCATGTATTAGGGTTACCAGACTATTACAACACTGAAAATGATGAAGCTTATACTCTGTCAGTATGGAACATTATGGATGCTGGTGCTTATTTGAATAATGGAAAAACACCACCTACTTATGCTGCATTCGACAGATTTTATTTGAATTGGTTGATTCCTGAAGAGCTAAAATCACCACAAAATGTCACTCTTGAAGCTTTAATTTCTAGTAATCAAGCTTTTTTAATTACTCAATATGGAAATCATAATTTAATAGGTAATAATCCATCACCAGTGGAATTTTTCATGCTGGAAAATCGTCAACAACAAAGTTGGGATGCTTTTCTTCCAGGACATGGTATGTTGATTACACACATTTATTATAATGCCAGCGATTGGGAAAACAATTCCCCAAATAATAACATGAATGCTATGGGCTACGATATTGTGGAAGCCGACGGAATGGCTTCCGAACATACTCGAGCAGGTGATCCTTTTCCGGGTTTGAGCAATGTTACTTCCTTTTCTCCTGTTTTACGTTCAGGCATTAATATTAATAAGCCATTAACCGATATTAAAGAACAAAATGGATTCATTACTTTTAATTTTATAGGAGCTTATGTTCCTATTATAAATGTTGGAAAAAATAATTTTACTTCTTTTCAAACTGTACAAGGAACTCCTACCACTCCACAAGAAATAAAAGTTTATGGAAAAAATTTAAAAGATAACATTCATATTTCTTTTTCAGAGAACAATCATTTCGAAATGAAGCTGGCTGCAGAAGAAATCACCCAATGGAGAAAACATATTGAACTCATACCTAATGATTCAATTGTTGACACTACGACGGTGCTGATTCGTTATAATCCTATTGTACCTTCCTATATTGACAAACATTATGAAACACTGCTTTTGGAATCAAAAAATGCCGAAATAATAGAAATATCCTTAGTAGGATTTTCCACTCCTTATCTAACTGTTCCAGAAGCTCTTGAACCAAGTGAAATCACTACAAGTAGTTATATTGCTAATTGGGCATCTGTTGATGATGCAACAGGTTATTATTTAACTGCTTATACGATTTCCGAAGGAATAACTATTTTAACAGAAAGTTTCGATAACGGCTTGACTGTACCACAAGATTGGCTCATTACAGCAAAAATATTAAATAATACTGCTACATATTCAGGAAAAGCTTTCCCGTCAATTCAGTTAAGTAATCCTAAAGAAATGATTCAAACAGAAAAATATGTGATTCCTGTTGACGAGTTATCTTTTTTTGTTGGATTAATTTCTGGAAATGTAAAAATATTAATTGAAGCATACGATGGAACTCAATGGCAAATAGTGGACACTTTATCGTTGTCTAATTCATTTAAAAAAACAAAAAGTTATCCTTTTAATGAAGTAGATAATTTTATTCAATTCCGACTTACTTATCTGAATGGAACAGGTTCAGTAACAATAGATGATGTTTCAGTAAGTTTTTTGAAAAAAATTGAATTCAATGCTAAAAACAAATGGGTTACAGTCACTTCAGACACGATTATAAATCTGTTTCCTGACAGCGAATGTTTTTATAAAGTTCGGGCAAGCGACAAAACTTATTTGTATGAAAACATTACTGATTATTCCAATACTATTTCATTACGTACTGAAAAAGATACCGATGCAAGAAAATTAAGAGTCAAAGTTCATGAAGATAATTCCATTACGGTTTATGTTCCTCAAACTAATACAATGATTTACATCTATGACGTGATGGGAAGAACAATTGCTACTTATCTTGCTAATTATAACATCATAAATATTGATGATTTGAAAAACCGACCACGAGGACAAGTGTACATTATTCAGGCAGGTAATCGACGAACAAAGATTTTGTTATAAGATTTTTTGATTTTTCTCAAAAAATCAAAAAAATTTCTTAATCCCAGATTACTCATTAGCCAATTTAAAGGGAGAGTAAAACTCAGAAGAGCTATTCCATAGCCCGGAAAACCAGGCTCGCCTTTTTTTATTTAAAGCGATTTTGAGAACCAATTGGTTGTTGATTTTTTTAAAATATGCACCAATGGCAAAAGTTCTATATCTAAGTGTAGATAAAGCTTTTTGCGTTTTTTCCTGCAAAATAAACATTCTAAACAGCGACATAAGATTATAGGCTATCATCACAAAGATTAAAGCTGCTTCCGTTGCAAAAAAGTCTTTTATACCAAGTTGTGTTCTAAAATATAATATTTAAATAAAGAAACAAAGTCATAGATTTTACATACTCAGGTTTTGCATTTAATTCGTTTATTCCTCTGCAAACCGCTTCCATTGTTTCTGCTAAAGAATCAAATATCTTGTTGTGTAAATACTTTTCTCTTATCTCATCCCAAAGATGTTCTGTTGGATTTACTTCAGGACTGTAAGGAGGTTGTTGTAGGAAATGTATATTTGACGGAATCTTTAAACCTTTTGCTTTATGCCATCCTGCTCCATCTAATTGCATGATAACTTCAAAATCCTTATACTCCTCTGATACATTTTCTAAAAATAAATTCATCATTTCCGTATTGGCATAGGGTAATATTAAAGAGCTAATGCGACCTAACTTCGGACATATTCCTGCATAAACATAAAAACTTTCTCTTACTACTTGTTTAGCGACCAGAGGACGAATTTGTTTGGGTGCCCAACAATTTCTTGAAATATTTACTCTCCCAAATCTTCCTTCATCCTGAGTCATGAGTATAACTTTGCTTTTATCAAGATCTTCTTGCTCAATTATTTGTTTTACTTTCTTAGCAAAGTTTTTTTAAAAGCCTCTCTTTCTTCCTTCTTCTGTTTGGGGTGAACAGGAAGAGGTACAATCTTTCTCCAACCATGCTTCTTAAGCATTCTGTAAATAGTAGTTTTGTTAACTTTCTTTCCT
>JAGPGD010000050.1 GCA_018056165.1 Paludibacteraceae bacterium
ATGAACCATTTGGAGTAAAATGCAGGAATATCAGTTGAACGAGAAGCTGAAATGATTACTGGGGCTTGTGCTTCAACCTTTTCTCCAAAATCATTTAATATCTGAATTTTATCGTTCATTTATTTATATAATTCAGAAAGTTTAGAAACTATTTTTCCCAACAATTTTTGATCAATTCTATTTTTTGAGTTATTCTCAAAATGTTGAATTACAGAACTATTGGAATGATCTGTTAACTCAACCCATTCACCTGACTTCTTTTTATACCCATTTTCTTGATGAGCTTTTTGAATCCAGTCGATTTCATCTTGAACTTTTTTTCTCCAATATTCCGGAACTAAAGGTTCTATATAGTACCATACGCTCGAATCAGAATAAAAATCCTTACCTAATTCAGGTTTCATATCTCCAGATTGGAAAGGCAAATCTGATTGAGTAATCTTTTCTTTATGAATTTCAGCATAGTTTAAAGCACGTTTAATCTTTTCAATCGTCTTACCTCCAATACCTCTAATTTTTCCAATATCAGAAAAAAACTTTTCATTAATTAAATAATGATTATTTTTATATACTTCACAAATACTATCAAGTTGTTCAAGTTTCAACTTACAATCTTTAAGTCTTTCTCTTATGTCTTGATTGTCTGAATTTATTGTTGTTGGCTTGGCTTCTTCTTTCTTCGTCCTATTTATTGGAACTTCAGGTTTAGTTTCGATTGGTTGTTCCCTGTCTTCAGTTTTTTCAAATTTGCCATCCAATTCAATACCGAGGAGTTGTTTAAAAATATGTTTGTATACAAGGGTAATATAATTAATGTCTTCTTTAAGGAACAATTCATTTGTTAATGTTTTTGGCATATTGGCAAACCCAAAAATAATACCCCAAAGACTGAATGCAATCCGAAAATCGCTTATTTCATTTGTTATAAGATAATCTTCTAATTTATCAATGTCTGATTCACCTTTTTGGCAGAATGCAGCAAAAGATTCGAGTGTAGTGTTATTAATTGATTTTAAGTCAAAAGCCGTATATTCATTTAAGTTTTTTAACAATCCATTAATATATTGCTGCCATTGACTGCCATTCCATTTCTCTCCTAATTCATCTTTGAAAACCTTTCCACCTGATTTAGCAAATTCATAACGCGATTGAATAAATTCATCACTATTATACGCTTCTTCTAAATACTCATTAAATAATTTAATTATAAATTCTTTCTGATCAGGTATATTACTAATTCTGTTGTTTTCGATAACTGGCAAAGAATTCGCACTAACTGATTGTTTTTTTTGATTATATTCAATCTCTAATAATTGATTTTCAAAATTTTTAATGTAATTATTGAATGCTACATCCTTTTCTTTTGATGGGGCATAAAAAGGTGCAATTTGAAACTTTGAAAAGTTATTCTGTCGCAACCAGTATTCCAAAAGGTTTTCTTGTTCCAAAATGGAACGAAAATTACATTGGTATTTTTCTGATTTTTCTTTTAAGATTGGTAAAATAAATATATTTTCCAATCTCTCATTGATTGATTTATAAAGTGTTCTTAATTGTTCCTCTTGAGAATAGGTTGCTCGTCCGTCCGGACTTGTTATAATAGCCGATAATGCGTTTTTTAAAGTTTTTGCGAGTTTTTTTAAAGCAACAATTTCAGGTGAAATTGATTTGTTTGACGCAATTAAGTAAGCATAAAGCAGTCCTTTTAGCTTGTTTGTTCTCCTGTCTTTTGAAATGTGGAGTGAAATGTCGTTTTTTGAATCTTCTAACTCTGTTTTTCCCCAATTAAAGTTTTTGGGGAATTTGGACTCGTTATATATTACAAAACAATTATTCTTATTATAAAGCGGAACCATTTTTGTTTCAATACTAGGCTCTGCTTTTGAGATTGTACTAATTCGCTCTGGGTTATTCCTAAAAATGAATTTTGTTGTGAAAGGATTAAAGTAAATAGTTTCTTCAGCAAAATAAATTCCATTAATTTCTTTGATTACATCTTCATTTACATCTCTCGAATCAATCTCAATAACCATCGGATAATTTTCTGATTCATTATCGTGTATTTCAAAGACAGGATATTCCCTGTATAAAATTATTCGGTTATCAAGAGGGTTTGGACCAACTTTTTCAAAACGTTTATAACCAAATCCCCGCCTTAAATAAAAACTCGCAGGCGAGATTGACTCGCTCGACATTAAATTGTTGAAATTGAGTGTTGAAGTTGGTATATATAATTTTTCTGGAATCATAACAAGTCAGTATTAGAAGTTATACTTGTGTCATATAAATTTCTTGGTACAGAATCAAAAAAACTAGATAGATTTCCAGAATGCATAATATACAAAGATTGATAAGTACGAGTGAGTGCTACATATAACGGATTTCTATCGTCATCCTTTGAACAAGAGCATTCAGGCAAAAATACAGCTTCAAACTGCAAGCCTTTTGAACTGTGATATGTCATTAATTTTGGGTTATCTGAATTAAAATTTAGACCTTTATCTTCACCGTAAAATCTTGCTTCAACATTTAATCCTTTTTGTTTTAAGTATTCATAAGCTGACTTTACATCTTTTTTGTACCTAAACATAATTCCAACATCTTCAAAATTTCTGTTTTTTACTATCTCTGAAATAGCATCAAGTTGATCTTCAAAAGAACTATATTTTAATATTTTTGGTTTTTCAACCCCTTCAACTTTGCATCTACCTTCTAAGTCATCATCAGTACTACTTATGTATTGAGCTAAACGTGCTACTTTCATTGGCAATCTGTGATTAAATACCAATTGTTCTGTTTGAAAACCTGTTATCACCGCAATTTCTTCCATTGAGACAGTTCTTTTGTCTTTTAAGAATTTATACAATTGTTGCGCTGAATCGCCATAAAGTAATAAAGCTTTTCTTGCTTTGCTCTTAAACTTTAAAATATCTTCTTTTGAGAAATCTTGCGCTTCATCAACAATTATATAATCAGCCGAAGGACTTCCTTTACGATTTTCCCAATGCCAATAATAATCAACATTGTTTGAGTTTATCCCGATTTGGCGCATTCCATCTGACATATACTGCATAAGAGCTTTTGTGAAAACTATAACTTGATAAGTTCCACGTCCTTCATTTTGAATTTGTTTCGCTTTCCATAGTGCAAGTATTGACTTACCACTACCGGCACAACCTTTCACAATAAAAGAATTATCTGTTCTTTTATTAATTATTCTTACTTGATAATCATCAAGTTCAGAATCTTTAACGTAAAAACTTCTTTTCGGCATATTAGCTTTATTTGGTTTTTATTTCATTTAATCTTTATTCAGCAGTTGTTTTTAAAAGATATGCATCCGCCACCTCTTTCTCTTTCTCTGTATGGGGGCATATCTTTTCATTAAATATTAATTGTTTTGAGCCTTGATGAATAATTCCAATTTTTCTTTTTAATTCCTTTGGAACTATTACTCTATAGGCAACTTTACTTTTATCATTCGTGTGTTTTGAATGAGTAATAGTAAAAGTTTTTTGCTGAAAACAATCAACGTAGCAATTCTCGCTGTATGTACTGCAAGGTATTGGTAATAATGTTTCAAATTCATTCAATTCTCTTAGTGCTTGATTTACCTGCTTATTCATAAGAATTGGATTATACGTGGTGTGCTTAGGTTTTGTGGTTACGTCTAAAAGAAGACATATCCCTTTTTCTGAAAGCAGGGGCAAAAACTTCATTACGAAATCGGAATACGAGTTATCTAATTTTCCTTTGCCCATCGAAATAATTTCGCAAACAAACTTGAAGGAAAGAATATAATCAAAGGTTTGATTATTGTCATTTTCAATCAAAAATTCTGAAATACTACTAAACACAGTTTGTTTTGTTTTAAGATTGATTCTTTTTGATGATCGATTTTGAACTTTATATATGATTTGCTCAAGAATAGCCAATGCTTCATTATTGCCATCAATTGCGAAAATATTGATTTCCGAAACAATCGGAAAATGCTTTTCTATTGCTGTAATTAAACCGATTATGTCGCCGCCAGTACCACAACCAACGGATAAAATGCTTAGGGTTTTAACATCCGCAATAATTTTTTGATAAACATCATTTTGGAATATATTATCAAAAATGCAAAACGATTCGGCATAACTTCTGGGGAAATAGGTTCCCAAATATTTTCTTATTTCTTCTCCAGTCAAATCAAGGTTGTATTCAAAACGTTGAAAATCCGGAGCATAAATAGCCTTTAAATTATTAAATATAAAGTCATCAATGATAGCCGGTAAGCGTGTGTCTGTTTTTAAATATTCGATTTTTTCATCTTCTTCAATTATGAATTGTTCGTTAATTTGCGAACTGTCAGGTTCAATAATTCTTTCACCTTCAAACCAGTATAAATATTTTCCGTTTTCTAAAATGTCTTTCCCAATAAATGCTTGCAGTCTTTGTTTAAATGATTTGTCTTGACAGCAGACTATGTATTCATGTGTGAGTTGAATGTTTTTTGTCCATTGCGGAAGTTTATCATTACAACAGTCAAACACTTCAAAAGAACTAGTAAGTCCTAATGAATTAAAAATTTCCCCAATATGTCTCGTCAAGACATTTTTCATTGCTCGTATGTCTTTTTACGCCTGACACACAACGGCTGATGGTATGATATCGTGCGGGATTTCGAAGCGATTTCCTATCAGTTTACACTGACCTTTTTTACGAGACACGAACGCCCGAAAACCTCTGAACCCCGCATGCACTATACCATACCATGTGTTGGCGGTAGTGCTTTTGTCATTAATCAGCTGCCCATCTGTATTCAAAATCTTCTATCCCAATCATTAATGAATCATTAAGCTTAGTCTTTATTTCCTGTCCACCTGGAATCATGGGTAACATATTGAAGTAGTTCCTGATTGCAAAATTAATTCCAGCTAAACAAGTTTTTGCTTTAATCCAATTTTGTGGCGAAAAAACACGGTTTTGTGGTTGTGATTCATTTGCAGCAGCTTCAAGTGCCATATTTAGGCTAATACCACTTATTTTCACAATCTCATTTATCATGTTAGTTTGTGATGCTTTTTCCCAACATCTAAAAGGATTAGGAACCCTATCGGATTGATTATTTGCAATCGAAAAACACATAGAAACGGCATAAAGATGATGATATGGAGCATAAGCTTTCATAGCAAGCAGTGTTTCATTTAAACCGAGAGGATTCTCCTTTGCCCATGATTTGTTTATTTCTTGCATCCACAAATTTAATGCTTGTGCATTTTCTGCTTTATACTCACGCTTAAAAAGCTGTTCAAAATACTTATCAAAGATCTTTGTTTCACTGTATGAAATATTTGGACGTTGTGAATGCCAAGCAATCAGATATTTTCCTAAATCAGATAAGTCTAAAACAAATTTTTTGTCTTTGTCGGCTGGTGCAGTTTCTCCTCGCTTTGTAATAAAGTAACCTGTTGGATATTTCTGTTCAAATGACTTTTTTAAATTTAGAACTCTTTTATCATTACTCCTTAAATCTCTCGGTTTAACTGCACTTTGGGAATTTGTATTTATGCTTATTCTATCTGCACGCTCTCTCTGTGGTATTTCATAGAATCTGAATAACACAAATGTATCATCCAATTCTTTTACCCGCTCGCTACAACTTAAAATTGTATTTAAGGACTGGCAACCATTTACAACGCTTAATCCATTTAGTTTTAGTTGGTTTTCCTTTAATTCAAGTCTGTTACAAATTGCTGTTATTCCATTATGGAAGAAGAAAAAGTCTCGATGTTTATCGCTATAAATTGTTTGTCTAATACCTTTGTTTACTGTATTATTCAATCCCAAACTTTGTCTCACATTTTTTTGAAAAAGAGTTCCGTCTTTGATCCCAGGAATTTTAATACACTCTTTTAACGGAATTGCAGCTAACAAAACTTGTGTGCCAGCTATTGTTACTGGCATTATATGGCTTGTAGCCATATCCATTGTATGATTGATTGATGGATTTTCTCTTTCTAATGCTATATCGTATCTTCTTCTAATCTCGTCTTGGTCAATAACACTAATAGAGCATATAATATCATCCTTTTCTGAAATTTCTACTAATTCTTTTTGAAAAGTTGCTAAATCAAGTTTTGCAGAATTTGTCAAGTCCGAGGTTGTAATTAATTCAAAAGCAATTTCATAATCATCTTCAAGTGCTCTTGCAATTTCAGATAACTTTCTCTTTAGTTTGCTATTAGCAACTTCTTGTAAGCGAACTAAATCACGTAACTGAATCCATGAAGATAATACTTCTCTTAATGGTTCAGCATCAATGCTGCCATTGCCGATAAACTTGCCTTGTAAAATAAAGACAGTTGATTTATCATCATCAATAACTATAGCATCAATCTGCTTGTCATCGGGTCCGTCTGTAATGTCATCTTTTGTCTCGTTTCTGTCTCGAAGATGAACGTTTCTTAAATACCATGCAACAAATCTTTGCCCATCGTTTGGAAAGTTCTGTTGGTAGAAATCTTGTTTTATTTCTTCTTTTATTTTTTCAATCATATTCATCCTGTTTTCTTATATGTAGAGTGTCTTTTTTAACATTATCGCTAACATTTTATTTACGCAACAAATATAAAACATTCTTAAATACAAAATATCAAACCTGCGTAAATTATGTTATTCATATTCTGAATACGTGCGGATAAAAGACCATATTAGCAGTTCCTATCGGTTTGCAAATGTGTTGTTTTGAGGGTTGGCTGTTCATTTTATCGTTTTTTTCTGTCTTTATGTAGCAAATTGTCCGCTGTGTCGTTTTTTACACTTGCCCCTAACGTAGAAAGCTACACGCAGGGGCAGACTGCGGGCGATTTCCTATCAAGCCGAAAAGCTGCACGAGCGGAAAGATGCCCACCGGAAACCACTGCTGCCGCACTTGACGGGTAGCTGATGTTATGGCTTGGGCTTTTGGGTAATTGTCACTCTGTCAAAATAATCACCTGCTTCAAGTCCAACAGTAATAATTCTTTGGACATTAAGAGGATTTTCATCAACCTTTATAAAAAGTGTATTTTTATCTCGTCGCTCAACAACAAAGCAATCTTGTTGGATTGTATAACTGTCCGCCTCAAGATTAATATCTTTAAATCCATAAAACCAGTCGCTATTAACAGAAACATCCGATACCCACCATCCACTACCACCTATTTTAATAGTCACGGAGTCCGATAAGGCACTAAATTCAACAGCTTTGGTCGATAGTTTAATATTATCGTCCCAGTCGCCTACCTTTTTTTCTGAACAAGAATAGATTGTAATAAAAGAAACAATCAGCAGAGTAATGCTCAAAATTCGTTTCATGTTTTTAGTTTTAATATTATTCAAACGTTTGCTATTTTCTTTAATAAAATTATCTGGTATCGCACTTAGCCTTGTCCATAACGACCGAGACTATGGGCATTGGCGGACCGCTACTCGGCATGTTTCATTTGCGGGAGCATTCGCAGTCGCAAAGCGAAAAAGTAAATGCGGGAGCAAAACAGTCGCCAATGCACATAGGCGTGTGTTAGCGGTAGGTTTTATCATTAGTGGCTATTTATAAAGTTATTAAATTCGGTCTTTCCAATCGGGCTTTCAAATAAAGAGCCGTGTCCACCGCCTGTAATCTCAATAAACTGGCTGTTTTGGCAATTTGAACAACTTAGTACCTCTTGTTTAAAAGTTGGCCAAGTGTATAGTTGAATCGGAGAGTCACTTAATCCTTGAACAAATAAAATGTCAGACTTAAACCCATTAGTAAAATTAAGTAATGACCTTTGAAAGTATGGATTAGGATTGCTTGATGTAGTTCCATATACGTTTTTCAATTTTGAGCATACAGCACTTGGTTGAATTTGCCCATTTTCCTCTAATTGACATCTATAAACTAGATTTAATGGACCCGGTGCATTTGCAATTACTCCATTTGTCTGATGCATTGTGTTAAGCCTTGTTACCATATAGCCTCCTTGTGAGTGTCCTCCCAAGAAAATTTTTTTTACAGTTATCCCTAATTCTTGGCTTGCTTTATTTTTCAACCATAATAATGCAGCCTCACATTGGACAATATTGTCGCCTAATAATACATTTTCTTGAGGATATGCTACACTTACAATCATCATATCATTTCTGTCTAAAATTCCTTTGAATTTATCAAGAGTGTTATTTGCAGCCGTAAGTATTTCATTATCAGAAGTTACAGTTCCGTGAAATACCAGTAAAACATCTAAGTCGTTAATTGCGGGTTTATCTATTATAACGTCCACACTAACTGAATTATAAGTAATGGTTTTAGTTTGTCGATAAGCAGTTGGGATAGGTGTGTCCGCATTGTTGTCCTTGTTGCAAGAAAAAATTATAACGGAAAGTAAAATTAGTAGTCTCATATTTCTTTTTTTTCAATTAGGTGTGCTATTTTCTAAATGGTTTAATGTCGTCTATAAACTTACCGCTAACGTTTGGCGGTATGAAAGTTGCCGATTGTGGGCGATTTCCTGTCAAGTTACACAAAAGTTGGAGCGGACTGCAACCCTTGAATAACTTACTTTCTCGGCAATTTCTTATACAGCGTGTTAGGCGTTCGGCATTATTTGGTTTAAATATTTCCCTTGCTTGTCAAAAAATCTCTTACGTTTTTTTGATTTATTAAATCATCTATATAACTTTCTATATCATCAATAGAAAGAACTTGTTCAGATTTTAATTGTAGAGACCTTATTGTACCATCTTTTTGCGGTGCAATAAGTATAATTCTTCCGTGTTTGAGATTAAATAATCTCATATTCACTATTGCATATTCATTCCTGTCTGCAGTAAGGAAAGCCACATAATCCACTTCTCCATTTTTTGTCTTAACAAATCCTTGTCCGATATAATCTGGATTGTTTCTGGAAATCATCTGATTTTTAGAATGAGAATAGTTAATGGTGTCTATTTCGATGTCTGTTAACACCATAATAGTAAAAAATACTTCATTTTTTTTACCCTTAGGGATGTATTGTTTTATTAGTTCATTTTTATTTACGGCAAAGAACGTACAATACACATTATTACCAGAATTCTCAATGCGTCTATAAAAACTTCCTATTCCAATCCCTTGAAAAGTATTTTCGCCCAACAAGCTGTATTTAGGAACTGGAAACACACCAAATCGGAATGGTTTAGAATCAATACCCTTAGCATCTTCAATATCCCTATACAGCATTTCATAATCCCAAGTTGAGGAATCTTGTCTATTTATTAAATGTTGCCTTTCTTTTTTTTCGTTCCAATTTCTTAGAGTGTTGATGCTTTTAGTGTCTTGCCCATAAATATTCAGACTTAGTGTAAGAAATAGAAACGGAATAAATATGTTTTTTTTCGTTTTCATTTTTTAGTTTTTATATAATCTACATCCTGTAGTGTTTTATGCTGCCGCCTATCGGTCGCGGCTATATGCAGTAATGGATTGCAAGCTACTATCCTGTCTCCCTACACCGAATTTTGAGCGGGGCAGAATGCTTGAATGCCCACTAAAGCCCTTATTGCGTATAACCTTTGTTAGCCTTTCGTCCTTTATTTTAATCATTTTTTTTAGTCAATATTACAGTACGCATCAGGTTCGTCGTCTAATACATCATCTATATAATCATCACTTAAACCCTCAATGTCTTGGGCATAAGAACCAGCATATTTCCATATGATTCCTGTTTGTAATAATCTTAGTAATCTTCGTAATCAGGGACTCCGTGATAATCTGATGGCAAATTATAATTTTTTAGGAGATTTAATTCATCCTTCAATTTTTGCTGATATTCCTGCAACACTTCATTCAAAATTTCTTTGTCAACGGGACACGTAGGAATATATTTATGAGGCTTATTCAAAAAGTCGTTTATAAAATTGCTTCTATCCTTTACAAAACTTTTACGAATTAGTAGAGCTAGTGATTTGTCATCTTTAGGTGTTGGAACGATATTGACACATTTTTTTATTTTATGAAATACGGTCACAAGCTCCCAACAACTTGTAATTAATACAGTTTCCCCAAAACTTCCCTTCATTTCACGAAATAAGGAATTATAGTCGTTAAATGTTTGATAGTTAAAAGTGCTTCTCAACTTCTCCTTCTTATCAAATAAAGATGAAAAAAAAATAGAGGAAATATGAAAGATGAAAGTTTAATTTCAATTGGACTCTCTGATGTGTTTAACGTACTTGTAAGCGTAAAATACTTCGTTTCAATAAAATCGTTATCGACAAACACTTCTTTCACACTCGGCTCTCCGAGTTTGAATAAGCCAAACTCGATATTGCTTCCTGTTCGTTTTCTTGCGTCTGAAATTAATTCATCATCAGATTTATCATAAAACGGATACGAAAATAATGTTCTATCTAATAGTTCATCAATGTGATTTTTATATGATTCATATTCTCTTTTTTCCATAATTTTTGTTTTTAATGGGATGTATAATTTAAAAGATTATTTTCTAAATCACTTTGTCGTGTTGGGTGACAGAGTTTTGAATATCTCGGTAGCATTGATTTTCTCGCGCCTTCTTGCGAATGGGCTGTCACAAGCTTATCAACTGCGGAACTTTTGTTTTTGAATTTTTCAAACTGAAAATTTCCGTTTTTGTCGAAACATTGCGGAAAGTGTTTTTTCAGAATTTCCAAATCGTCGTCTGAAGTCTTGATATTGGTCGTAACCGTTTGTTCGTTGCTCATTTTTCAATTTTTAGATTTCCCCTGTTTGTCCGGGTGAAAAAATAAATGGATGTCGCTGTTTGATAAGGCAAAAATAACAAATATTTTTCTCCCATTTGCCTATGTTCTGTTTTTCTCCCGATTTGTCGCCCGAAATATTTTCCCATAGAAAATCCGGCTCATTGGGATTTTCGACCTTTCACAAAAATATTAACTGACTAATCGATAAATTCGTCATTCCTGACGAAGATTTTGCTTATTCAGTTAAATAATTAATGAGGATCAACATCTGATGAAAAAATCTGCAAACGCAACTATTGCATAGCTCCGACCCAACTCCGACCCAACTCCCAGTCTCCTCCCAGTCTCCTCCCACACAACTATCAGATAAAATTTACCCGAAAAAACAGAAAAATAAATTACAACATCACAGAACACGCATAACTAATCACGCTTTCCGCATCGCCATTACAAAGTATTCGCGGCTCGCATTTGAAGAACTTTTGCCCAAATGAACAAATTACGATCAAATGCCGTTTAGTTGTCAAAAAAAATGAAGATGACCGACTACTTTGCCGATCGGGCTGCCGAGTGGGACAAGCCCGGAAAAATAGAAATGGCCGACAATTTCGTG
>JAGPGD010000103.1 GCA_018056165.1 Paludibacteraceae bacterium
GATATTCCAAATGCAAATCAAATAGCTGATTGGCTGGGTGGTGAAAGAGGATATACGGTTAATCTTGAATTAGATTGGTGGCAGCCGAATGAAAGAGTAATAGGTGCATTAATCGTGGATGGTAAGCGAAAAGATTACTCTATTACTTTACAAACATTAAATACTGTAAAAGGATCTTATGTGATTTCAGAGAAGATACCAATTATTAATAATATTACAGAACATAAAAAGAATTTCAATTCAAAAATAAAGATAGTACAGCTTACTTCTCAACATGTGTTAAATATCGAAAATCCAATTATAATTCTTGCTGCAAAAGTTAATGAAACATTTCAAATAGCTGAGTATTTATATAATTCGCTTATAGACAACGTAAATGACGAAGATATTAATCTACTTCAAAAATTTGTAAAAGCTGAATTAGGTGAAAATTTTCCATTGGTGCAATATCTTGATAAGGGAATTGCAATTCATTCATCTGCAATCCCAGATGATATTAGACAACTCATTGAGTTATTGATGGAAAAGGGAAAGCTAAAAGTATTGGTAGCAACAACGACAATTGCTCAGGGGATAAATTTTCCTGTATCTGCGGTTATTATGGGTTCTTATAATTATCCTTTTCAAGGTCCAATGCCTTCGCGCGACTTCTGGAATATTGCAGGAAGAGTCGGCAGAGTTGGACAACATAATATGGGATGGATTGGAATTGCAAGTAAAAATGATAAAGATTTGAAAGACATTTCAGAATATGTTAAAAAAGCTTCAGAAGATTTATTGTCTCAGTTGACTGATTTATTGCAAAATGTTCAGGATATTCAGAACGAAGATTTTGCAAAATGGTTGTATCGTGATGAACGATGGTCAGCTGTTTTGCAATATATTTCTCATTTAAGTAAACAGGTTAATGACCTGAATCAATTTATAACTCAATTAGAACAAAAATTGCAGGATACTCTAGGGTATCGTCAAATCTCAGATGAAAAAAGAAGATTCCTTTTTAAAAGATTAAATGAATATGTTAATACCCTATCATTAAATGATGCTGATCGAGCTGATTCAACCGGTTTTTCAACAATTACAGTCAGGCAAATGATTGGAAAGCTTTCTCAATACAAGTTTTCTTCAGATGATTGGAAAAAAGAACAGCTGTTTTCTGAGAATAATGTAACAATGAAAAATTTAGTAGGTATAATGTTGAATACTTATGAGATACGAAAATCTCTTGAAGACATCAAATTTGGAGGTAAAGTATTAGACCAAAATAGCATTTCGCGATTAATTGTTTATTGGGTAAATGGTGATACAATTTCTGATATTGCTAAAAAACTAATCTCGTCAGGGGATCCCAATGAAAATATTAAAAAAGTAAGCAAGGCATTATATAAGGTTATCACTACATCAGCAAGCTGGGGCATCTCTGCATTGCAAAAAATGCCAACCAGCGGTATTGATTGGGATTACCTTTCTGAAAGTGAGAAAAAAAGGTTTTTAAATATACCTGCCTATATCTATTATGGCGTTAACACAGATGAAGCGGTACTTATGAGAAAAGCCAATGTTCCAAGAACTATTGCTGGAGAATTGGGCTTAAAATATAAAGAAGAATTTGGCGAGGATTTTCGTAATCGTAATGTAGAGGATGTCCAAAGTTGGTTGCTGTCGAAAACAGAAATAGATATTCAGACTATTATTCCTGCAAATTCGCCATTAAATGCAAATGAATATATAAAAATATGGAAAAGATTAAATTTCATAGAGGAAAGATAATGGCTACAATAAAAATATCTTATGGGAATATAATTCTAATAAAATTAAATATAAATACACTAAACGAGAACATATCATCATTATGAAACCATCCACCAACGAAACACCCTCACAAACCTACAAAATGACCGAACTCGGAGTACTACCGGAAGAGTGGAAAGTGGTGCCATTAGATAACAAATATATTGAATTTCAAAATGGACTTTGGAAAGGTAAAAAAGAGCCTTATATAAAAGTGCGAGTTTTAAGAAACACAAATTTTAAAAACGATGGAACTATAGATTTTGAAGATGTAGCAGAGTTAGATGTAGAACAAAGAAATTTTAAAAACAGAGAAATCATAAAAGATGACATTATTTTAGAACGTTCTGGTGGAGGACCAACTCAACCAGTTGGAAGAGTTGTTTTTTTTGAAAGAGAAGACCAATTCATGTATTCATTCAGCAATTTTACTTCCAGAATAAGAATAAGTGATAAGCTAATAATTTTCCCAAAGTTCTTATTTTATTTTTTATTGGATTTCTATAATCAAGGAAAAACTAACGATATTCAAAATAGAACGACAGGAATAAGAAATTTAGATTTTTCACGATATAAACAAATCCCAATCCCCCTTCCCCCACTTGCCGAGCAGCAAAAAATAGCGGCTGTTCTCTCTGCGGTGCAGGAGGCAAAGGAGAAAACGGAAGCTGTGATAGCCGCCGCAAAAGCCCTCAAAAAATCCATGATGA
>JAGPGD010000051.1 GCA_018056165.1 Paludibacteraceae bacterium
CTTTGTCGTATTTTTCTCCGTAATTTTCAAATAATGTTTCGTACCATTGTTTTTTATTCATTTCTTTTTTCCTTTTAAGTTGTTTGCTCTATTGATATTTTTTTGTCTTTCTTGCATGACGCACAACGGAAACATAAAAAGGATGCCTTTATATATCCTAAAAAAGTTTGTTCTTTCATAAGTTTGGCAAACTTTACCAGCTTTTTGGAATTGGGATGCAAACTATTGGTATAGTTGTCCAAATAAGAGAAAAGTTCATAATATTTATTAAATCCTTTCTCTATGGACATTGATTTTTTACCTTTTATTAGATTTTTAATAACAAATATTAATTTATTTTGTTTTTTTTTCTGAGGATCAATGTTAATTACCTCTATCGGGTCATCAATATAAAAGCTGGTAAGGTTATTATCATGTCTTCTCCAAATTTGTAATACTTCATCTGTTATGGTCAAGGAATTGTAATAAATAGCAATCAGCGAAAATAAATTATCATGAGCTAATTCTATCCACATAACATTTTTTGCAATTTCCAACAAAGATTTGCGAAATAACATTGCATGTCCCGGATAACTACTCCGAATGAAAAATTGTTCTAAAGTCTTGTTTTTTATTTCGGGGGTAGATGTTTTCCTATTGTCATTAAATAAGACAACATCTTGCCCTAACGCCAAAAGTTTTTCTCCTAAAATATTAATCAATACCTCTATTTTTTTTGGCAGCCATATATCATCTTGATCTGAAAATGCAATATAATCACCCGTAGTTTTCAATACGGCATCATAAAAATTTACATTAAATGATAAACTGGTTTTATTTTTAAATGGTTTAATAATTTCATATTTTAACTCATATTCCAAAATTATTTCCCACGTCCTATCAGTAGAAGCATCATCCTGAATAATAATTTCATATATCGGATAAGTCTGGTTCAGGATAGAATCCAATTGTTCCCTCAGGTATTTTTCACCATTGTAGGTACACATAACCACCGAAACCTTTTTTATATTCTTATCTTCCATCGCCTTTTCAGTTATTGATAAATCAATTTGATAGCCGATAATGCAGACAATATTTGAAGTTTGTCATACACTACACCATTGTTAAATAAATTTTCCATGTCTTTCAGAAGAAGATTATCAGGTACATAATGTTTGTTTTCTTCCCAATATATGTTCATAAATTCTCTTAATTCGACATTTTCATTGTACCAGTAATCCACAGGGTTCATGTTGTCTTTACCGGGTATGGTCAACGTTTTCGGTTTCTCACCTTTTTTCCTTAGTCCCAATCTTCGTAAAATACTGCCTTTTAGCCAAGTTGGGAAGCGATTGTCGTTAAAAGCAGGTACACGGCGACCAAACAATTGCATGTATTTGAATTCTTTATTTTGCACCGGCTGAATTTTTGCCTTTTTTTTCTCCCACGCATATTCGGCAGCGCCGGGATATTTACGGAATATCCAGTCGAAATAGACTTTATGATTATACCTAAGCAACAAAGGAATGGAGTAGCAAAATTCCAAAAAATCCACGTCACAAAAAGGCGAAACGGCTTCGGTTCGTTCCTGATACCCTACCATGCCTTCATTGGCTCCGGTGAAGGCGCGCGTATAAAGGCAAAAAATTTCTTCGTTTTCGTATGAATATTTAAAGCGATAATCGCTTAGTCGTTCAATCAACTGAAGCGAATAGGCGCCTTGTCCGATTTTAACTTCCGTTTTGTATTCCGGTGTTTTAAAAAAAGTTCCTACAATAGCATCTCCTATCATGCCCGTATGCATGATGCCGAAAGGTTCAAAGTTGATCAAATCGTACAAACTTTTTCCGTGAGCCAATCCAAAAAAATTGGTATTGCCATAAGTCAAAGGCGTAATATTATCCAGATTTTTAATAAAATTTCCGTGATCGAGGGCTTTAAATAAAAATTCATGTTTCAGATCGGTAGCAATTTGCTGGGCAATCGTAAAATCAAGATAATTGGATTGGGAAAAAGTAGTATTCAGCTGCTCTGTATAACCCAATTGATGCGCTACCCACACCGTCATTCGCGAATCGAGTCCGCCGCTGAGCGTGGTAATATGTTGATAACCATATTCGCGGTCTTTCTCAAACTGCCTTTTCACTGCCTGCCGAAAAAGAGAGTCTATACCTTCAACTGCCTCTTCAACGGTCATTGGCTTGGGTCGATTGGAAAAACGATGATATTGAATTTCCTGCAATCCAGAGATATCATAGCGAAGATAATGTCCCGGTGCCAACCTCTTTACTTCTGTTACCAGCGTATGATCTTCTATCGTAAAACCATGAGTCAACACCAGATAAGCTCCCGTTTTGTTTAAGGTTATTGGTAAATGATTGGCTTTAAGCGTTTCTACCATGAATCGCATTTCGGTGCCGAACAATAAACCATCTGTCAATTGGCTATAAAATACCTGTTTGTCGCCTATATGATCGGTATAAATCAGCCATTTATCCAACTGTTTATCGTATAACAAACCCGAAAAACTTCCTCTGAACCGGTTAAAAAAAGTATCTCCCAACTTTTTATACATGCTCAACAAGCAATCGATAAACGAAACAGCTCCGTATTCTTTCATCAGTTCGAGCTTGTTTAATATTACGCCTTCCGTAATCAAGATAAAATCAGGAGAGTCTGCAAACACTTTATCCTGTAGGAATTTATTGATGGTTCTTCGTTCAATTTGGTAGTTCTTTCCCTGTAGGGAAGATTGCACCAATTGTTTGCGTTCATCGCTGCAAAAAGTAAAAGAAGGATTGTTACCGATATATCCCAAAAATCCAGGCATATTATTCACTTAAAGTGTTGACAATCAATTTTGTTTTTTCCATCACGTTTTCCAGTCCGTATTGCTGCATCAATATCTTTCTGTTTTGCTCCACCATTTCTTTTTCAAGCGGCAATAAAGCTTTTCGATTGGAAGGTTTCAAATCATTTTCGATAGAAAAAATATGAATTCCAAGGCTTTTAAAATAGGAATATGTTATACTTTTATTATTTAAATAAACTTTAGCTCCAAGCCATAATCCAGTAATTATATTTCCCTGTGCTTGTGGTCTTATATGATTCATAATCATTATTGGACAAGTGCAAAGTATTTTATTATATGATTTTCTATCTAAAAAATCATTTAATGGCATAAAATTCTCTTTAAAATATTTTTCACCTTTGCAAATAATAATTAGGCGTAACCAATTAGAACCATAACTTAGAGGAACTATAATTTTTCTTTGCTGGAGATTTAATTTTTTTAATAAATTAAAGACATCAAGATGATTATTCTCAAGTGAACATGAGTTTCCTACCAGAATATTTGAACCTCTTACGTTTTCATATTTTAATTCTCCTAAAGTTTCTTCTATAGAATAATAATTATACCATAAATATTCCATAGATGATTTACAAAAATATTTTACATATTCATATTCTTCCGGCATATCAGATAAACAAAAATTGATACGTTGAAAAGTTTTTTTATTTACAAAAAATTCTTTTCCTAACAATGGCTTTAATTTAAGCATTCGTTTTATCTGTTTTTCCCAATAAATCCATTTCGTTCTTTGATCAAGAAAATGCGACAACAATTCCTTTCTACCATAAATTTCCCCTCCCCAACAAACCCATGCAATTTTTATATGCTCGGGAGCCGCCAAAATAATTTGTTCCTGCCAAGGGAAAAATAAGCCATGAACAACAATGGCCGAATAAGTTGAAAGATTTATCAATAGTTCTTGATATTTCGAAGAATTCAAAATAACAATTTCTGCTTTGTCGATTTGTTTGATATGCCTTATTTCGGTTTCGCTGTCCAGAATGACAACAAAATGGGAGTTGTTGCCCACTCCATAAAATTGTCGAATGGCATAATCGGCAAATTTGTCTTCGGATATCAAATGCAGAATCATTTTATTATTCGATTAATAATTTTACAAGTTTCAACGGCTTGTTCTTCGGTATAATAAAAGTCATTAAATAGATTAATAACACTTTTACTCAAGAACATTGAAACGTTACATTCTTTATTGCTCCAAACATTGGAAAGCGGATAATAATGAGAACTTGCAAATAACTTATTTCTAAATAATTCCTCCAAAATGGCATTTTTCAGAGCAGGATCCACTAATATATTAAAACGCCATTGTTGAAACCGCTCATCCATTTGAATTAATATTGGTAGTTGAGTTCTGTATATCTCGTTTAATTGAGCTTTGTGTTTGATTGAACTTTGTATCTTATCTTTCAAAACCTGCTTATCTACTTTATAGCTAATGTTCTGCAAGAAGTTATAATTGTCACACACAAAATGAGTATTTTCTTTTATGCTCTTTTTGAGTGCTAATTCATATCTTTCAAAATCGCTTGGATTATATGAAGTAGTAAAATTCTTATAAATCAAACTGTCGTTCAAAAATGCAAATGCCCCAACTCCTAAATCTACCTGTTTAGCATATCCTAAACTATATAATTTCAAATCAATATTTTTGATAGTTGTTTCCATTTGAGGTAAACATAAACAACAATCATCAATTATAAGAAAATCATTTTTATTATCTTTTATAGTTTTGAAAAAGGAATCAAAATCTTCATCATTACCATAAGTTCTGACAAACAAAACACCAGAATAATTATCTGTATTATTTAAAATAAATTCTTGATCAATACATAAATTATCTTCCTGAATATCTACAAAATCAAAACTAATTCCTGCATTATTAAAAACAAGAGGAATAATTCCGCATACATTTGCCGGAATTAAAAAGGGTTTTTCTATATTTTGAGATTTCAGAAAATTAAACAATATCTTCGAAGCCCTATAATCTTGTATTAGCATAAATTTTTATAAAATTCTCTGATTAATCCAACAATTCTGACAGCATCATCCGTTTCAAGTTCATAAAACATTGGCAAACGCATCAAACAATCGGCAAAGCGATCGCAATTAGGAAGCTCGCGTCCATCGTGTTTTGCTGCATAATATTCACTTTTATGGAGGCTCAGGTAATGAAATACCGCTTCTATGCCATTCCCCTTCAGGTAATTGATCAGGTCGGTTCTTTCTTCCAGCGTCCTACAAACAACATAAAACATGTGGGCATTGTTGGTGGCATAAGTTGGGATAAGGGGAAGTTTTACATATCCTTTATTTTGCAAGGGAAGTAAACCCTCATAATAAACTTGCCACAAAGTTTTTCTTTTGTTCTGTATATCGTCCAGTTTTTCGCATTGGGCAAACAAAAAGGCTGCCGTAATGTCGGAAGGCAAAAACGAACTTCCCGTGTCCACCCAGCCATATTTATTCACTTTCCCCCGAAAGAATTCGGAGCGATTGGTACCTTTTTCCCAGATGATTTCTGCCCGACGAATAAATCGTTCGTCATTGACAACCAACATTCCTCCTTCGCCGGAAGTGATATTTTTTGTTTCGTGGAATGAAAAACAACCAAAATGACCGATGCTGCCCAATGTTTTTGTTGTAGATTCGTGTTTTGAATCCAAATAATAAGCATCAATTGCCTGGGCTGCGTCTTCAATCACCCATAAATGATGCTGTTCGGCTATTTCCATAATTTTATCCATATCGCAAGCCACTCCGGCATAATGAACAGGTACAATTGCTTTTGTTTTGGAAGTTATAAGTGATTCAATCTTATCGGCATCAATATTTGGATTATCAGAGCAACTATCGGCAAACACTATTTTTGCTCCCTGTCTCACAAAAGCCAGTGCGGTAGAAACAAAAGTAAAACTGGGAACAATGACTTCGTCGCCAGGTTGAATGTCGGCCAAAATTGCCGCCATTTCCAATGCGTCGGTACAGGAAGTAGTGAGTAAACATTTAGTAAAACCATAACGCTTCTCAAAAAACTGCTGACAGCGTTTTGTGTAGATTCCGTTACCGGAAATCTTTTTACTTTCTACTGCTTGCTTGATGTATTCAGTTTCTTTCCCTGTCAGATGAGGTCTGTTAAAATCAATCATATTGTCATTCGTTTGTCGGATTGATAAATAAAATAACCACTTCTATCGGCAGATGATTGAGCCGGTCGAATTTTCGAATCGGTTATTTCTGCCTTTACAATTTCAGGATAAAAAGCCGATTGTTCAATATATTGTTTAACTTTCTCGGTTTCCTTGGTCAAAAAATAAATCCCTGAATTTTTTCTTTTATCTAAAACCGGTTCATTAAATTTTCCCAATGACAATTCTATTACTCCTTTTAAAAAATCGTATCCTGTGGAAAGTTGTACCAGATCCGACCCAATAAAATCTCCACCCATCCTGGCGCCAACTTCTATGGCAAAAACATCACCCTTTTCTGTAATTTTAAATTCTGAATGACAGGCTCCGAAAGTGATATTCAATGCTTTTAATGCTTTGATTGTGAAATTTTTAATTTTGAGTTGGATTTCAGAAGACAACATGGATGGTTGATGATGTTCCAATTCTACAAAATAAGGTTCTCCACTCGTAACTTTGTCCGTAATTGCCAAAATATAATGTTCTCCTTTCCATGAAATTGTTTCAACACTTACCTCGGCACCGGTAATAAATTCTTCAATGATTACTTCACCTGTAAACGATTCTTTTTGAGCACGTTTTACAGCTTGTTCAACTTCTTCCGGACGATTGATTTTCAATACTCCCCTGCTGCCCGATCGGTCTGTGGGTTTTACAATCAAAGGAAATTTAAAATTTTCAAGAGAATAATTTTCATTTGCAAGGATAAAACGGGGTGAATTAACCTGATTTTCTTCAAAACATTTGCGCATTTTATATTTATTGGCTGCAACTACTGCCACCGAATAGGAATTGCTAATCAAGCCCATTTTTTCAGCCACATAGCACATGGTTGGCGATGCAAGGTCAGAAGCTATAGAAGTGATACCGTCAATCCCGATTTCTTTGCATTTATCTAAAATTGAATCTTTCTCAGTTATGGAAATAGGATAAAAAAAATCGGCTATATTTTTACTTACAGCTCCTTCTTCCCATGCAAAGCAATGCGTTTCAATTTTCATTTCTTTTGCTTTCAATAACAATGGCTTTTGCAAATAACTTGCACCAATAACAGCTAATTTTTTCATTTTAATGTAACATTTACAGAAGAGTAACAATTTTGTCCCCAGTAACTATGCCATTCGTTAATAAATTTTCCATTGCAGGTGCTTATTTCAAAAGTTAAGGTGTCGTATAGCATATCGTAATATTTGATGGAAGAAGTCACATCTCCAATCCCAATCCAAAAATCCATGATATATCTATTTTTTGTAAGGTGGTGATGTGCAATGGTAAATTCCACATCAAATTCGTTTTTATGTTCTGGTAAAATTAGTTCATCAGAAAACGACAAACCAACCCTGTTTCCTCCGTTGCTAATATCATCAATTAATGCCATCAACTGAATTTTTTTAATTTTTGCATTCCTTTTCAACTTCATTCTGAAAATGAGCGGATCGTTCACATCAATTTGATATTTACTGACTCTTTCAAGGTATAAAAATTCCACTTCTTTGGTAGTTCCTTTCGGTCGGTATTTGCTGGTATCGTTTATTAAACCTACATCTTCGACAGATGCCAGATTACCTGAAATATAATAATCGACAACTTCTTCGATTCTTCCTGATTTGACAATACTGCCATTTCCCAATAAGATACCACTGGTACACAAGTTTTGAATACTTTCCATATTATGGCTCACAAACAGCACGGTTCGGCCATCGCCTTTGCTCACGTCCTGCATTTTGCCAATGGCTTTTTTCTGAAATTCGGCATCGCCTACGGCCAGCACTTCGTCCACCACCAGAATTTCCGGTTCCAGATGGGCAGCAATGGCAAATCCCAACCGCACCGTCATACCACTGGAGTAGCGTTTCACGGGAGTATCGATATAACGTTCCACGCCGGAGAAGTCCACAATTTCGTCGAGTTTTCGGTCAATTTCTTTTTTGGTCATACCCAGTATGGCGCCGTTCATGTAAATGTTTTCGCGTCCCGTCATTTCAGGATGAAAACCAGTGCCCACTTCGAGCAGGGAAGCTATCCTACCGTTCACTTTGATGGTTCCAGTGGTGGGAGCTGTCACTTTGGAAAGAATTTTCAGCAAAGTAGATTTTCCCGCACCGTTTTTGCCGATAATGCCCAACACTTCGCCTTGTTCTACTTTTAGGTTAATGTCTTTCAATGCCCATATATATTCGCTTTCGCCTTTGTGAGATTGGTCGTTCACTTCGCCAATTTTCAGGTATGGATCTTCCTTGTGGAGAATTTTGGTTTTCCACCAGCGGTTCAAGTCATGACTCAGCGTGCGGGTAGAAACCAATCCCAAACGGTATTGTTTTGAAATATTGCTAAATTCTATGGCAGTAGGCATGGTTGCTTCGCTTGAAAAAAATCATTTCATGTTGAGGTTATAATTCCCTTTAGTTATTGCAACCGACATCACGGTAATATGCATGACAATAATTTGGTTGTCATTTTAAAAGTTTATTTATTACAAATATACAAGATTTTTAGAAAATTCTACAAGATTTGGTGATTTTTTGAGAAGAAAAGAAATGTTTTTTCTTTTGGTTCCTCCACAAGGATATCGTGTGGTTTTCAATTTGAGGCTTTGCACTATAACCGAATAACTTTTTTGTCTTGAGAAAAAACGATTTTTTCTCAGTGTAGCTTGGTGAAGTTAAATTCATTCTAATACAAAGAAATACTGAGTCTTACCCGGATAATCATAATGATTTTTTCCTTTTTACTTTTTGCTGTAAACAATTTCTTTACTAACATTTTATTCCTGATAGGACACTATTTTTATTGCGAAAATTTAATCAAAAAAATTCCTCGAGGCTTGCCTCGAGGTTATTCATTTACTATAAAGATATTGCCTATCAAGGGTTTCTATGCACTATATTACATGTTATTGATTATCAATTAAATATAGGAGATCCTAAATTTGTAAAAAAGAAGTTTCCCCTTGCTTTTCAGCAAAGTATGCCGACATACTACTAACAATGGGCAACTTCCCAGTTGCCCATTGTCCCATTTAACCTAAACCTTAACTATGAAAAATTTATTTGTTTGTTTACTCGACAAAGGTAAGATATTTTCTTGAAGCTGCAAACGTTTGCAGCCTTTTTTCTGATTTTTATTAAAAAATAATTGTAATTTAAGCATTTTCAACAAGATAAGGACTGTATTAAAATAGTTAAATAACGTTAAGCACTTTATCTCGTAATTTTCAATTTATTGATGTAACTTTGTATTTGGAAAAAATATGAAAAATGAAAATGAACGGAATTTTGGCTCTTGAACTTTCAAAAGAATCACAAAATAAAAAATTATATATTGAAACGTATGGCTGTCAGATGAATGTGGCTGATAGCGAAGTAGTTGCTGCTATTATGAAAATGGATGGTTATGAACTGACCACGCAATTGAATGAAGCTGACGCTATTTTTGTAAATACTTGCTCTATCCGTGACAATGCAGAACGAAGAGTAATAGAACGATTAAAATATTTTCAATCGTTTAAACGTCGAAATAGGAAGTTGATAATAGGAGTTTTGGGGTGTATGGCAGAGCGCATAAAAGAAGATTTGATAACCAATTATGGAGTAGATTTAGTAGTAGGTCCTGATGCTTATTTAGATTTACCTAATTTAATGTGTGCTGTTGAAAATGGAGAAAAAGCAGTAAATGTATTACTTTCCACTACTGAAACTTATCGCGAAATAATTCCTTTACGAATGGGAAATCCTATTTCTGGTTTTATATCCATTAGTAGAGGATGCAATAATTTTTGTTCTTATTGTATTGTGCCTTATACCCGTGGTCGGGAACGAAGTAGAGATGTAGAAAGTATTTTGCATGAGCTGGATGATTTAAGAGCAAGAAATTTTAAGGAAGTAACTTTGTTGGGACAAAATGTAAACTCTTATCAGTTTGAATATCAAGAAAAAATGATAGAATTTCCTGATTTATTAAAGATTGTTGCAGAAAGAGCACCTGAAATGCGATTTCGTTTCACTACTTCTCATCCAAAAGACATGAGTGACCGTACATTGGAGGTAATAGCTCAATATCCAAATTTATGTCATTATATTCATTTACCTGTACAATCGGGGAGTAATAAAATTTTAAAACTGATGAATCGCAAATATACACGCGAAAGTTATTTGGAAAAGATTGATTCTATTCGTCGCATTTTACCTGATGCAGCCATTGGGACAGATGTGTTTTGTGGTTTCCCTAATGAAACAGAAGAAGATTTTCAGCAGACTTTGTCATTGATGGAGGAAGTAAAATTTGATATGGCATTTACGTTTAAATATTCTGAACGACCCGGAACATATGCTGCTAAAAATTTACCTGACAACATCAGTGAAGAAGTAAAACTTCAACGATTAAATGAAATTATCGGCTTGCAAAAAGAACTTTCGCTTCAAAGTAATCGAAATGATGTAGGAAAAACTTTTGAAGTACTGGTAGAAGGTTTTTCAAAACGGTCACGAGAAAAATTTTTTGGACGTACTTCACAAAATAAGGTAGTAATTTTCCCCCGAAAAGAGAGAAAAATAGGTGAAACTGTCGAAGTTAAAATAACTGATTTTTCTTCTGCCACGCTTTTTGGGGAAGTAGTGGGGTATTATGAAGGTTGTAAGCAAAATAAGGTTTAAAAATTGACCTTGCCCGGTGAGCCGAAAAATCAGTGAAGTTGGCGTTAAAAAATCTTCTTTGTTTGAGTGACGGAGGAGCGAGTTTAGAAGATTTTAGCCAATGAACGTCCATTTTTCTTGTAAAGACCCTTAGCTTACGAAGTAGAGTCAACCAGCAAGTGCGAAATTATAAAAAATGTTTGAAAAACTCATTTTTAGGAGAATTAAAGTTTAATTTTTCTCGAGGTCTTCGATTCAGTTTGTACTGAATATTTTTGATATCCTCA
>JAGPGD010000052.1 GCA_018056165.1 Paludibacteraceae bacterium
ACAGTTCCATCGAGAGGCAGTCGTCTTTACAGTTAATTTCTACCGCTTTTACGGTATAGTCGCCCATGTTGTTGATAACAAATGTATATCTTCCCGTCGAATCGGCTTTATCTACCAGCACTTCGCCTGTTTTTTCATTCAATAAAAAAACCGAAAAGCATAAATATCATGCTGAATTCAAGTCACAAATGCAACTTTTTGGTTAGACAAATTTCGTAATAAAAATTCATTTGGTGTTAAGAAATTTAATTTTTTTCTTGGTCTGTTGTTCAAAATATCTTCTACTCGCTTTATATCCTGATCAGAAAGATTTTCAAAAGAAGTTTTTTTAGGAAAATACTGATGAATAAGTCCGTTTGTATTTTCATTAGCTCCTCTTTCCCATAAATGATAGGGTTTGGCAAAAAAGAAGTCCACCTTCAATTCCGAGCTGATTATTTTATGTTCGGCAAACTCCTTACCGTTATCGGAGGTGATCGTATAAATCCTTTTCTTATAGGAAGACAATCGTTCTATGACTTTCAGGGCAAGTTCTTTGGCATCCTTGCCATTGAGTTTTTCAATTATGACATAACTACTTACTCTGTCGTTGATTGTTAACAAAGCTCCCTTGTGATTCTGCCCTATCATGGTATCAATTTCCAAATCTCCCAACCTTCCTCTATAAATCATAGGTTAATTTTTTGAATAAGATAATCGTATTATTTTGATAATCAGATTATCGGTAATTTTTGATTCTGTAAAAAAGACAAAGCTAAAGCTTCCGTCTTCCTTTTTGAAAAGCGGAAACATGAAGGATAAATAAAATACTTTCCTCTGCGAGCTTTCCTGTCTCACACGCGTTTTCATTACCGGCAAAGTCTGTTGTTCATTTTGTGTACACGGGATAATATCTTTCAATATTTCGCCACAAAGGTAAGGAACTGAGAAAATGCCGGAAGAAACCACACGAAAAGAGAGGTTTCTCAATCAGGCTTTTACTGCCTGTAAATTTCTTGTGACGTCAAAAGGCTTCCCTGTTTGCAATACGTTGAAAATAATAACTAGTATTTTGCGGGTTATAGCCAGTAATACCTTTTGCGATTTCATCCGTTTTGAAAGATAAAAATACTTTTTACTCAAAAAAGTCTTCTTTGAGCGGGCTGCCGACCAGGATACCTCAACGAGCATCTGTCGAAGATATTTGTTACCGTGCAAGGTTTTACGTGACTGTATTTTGCCAGCCAATTCATCGTTTCTTGGACGCAATCCTGCCCAACCTATCAAATGGGAAGCTTTACCAAAGGAACTCATGTCATTACCAATTTCTGAAAGGATACTCATAGCACTGTACTTTTGAATGCCCGGTATGGTACATAGTAACGAGATTTCCCTTGCAAAATATCGCTTTGCGAGTTTTCTAAAATTTTTTTGCCTCCTTCATCCAAAATACAAGCAAATATGCTATCTTTGTGAACGTCAAGGCCACATGCTTTTTCCATAAAATTACCGGATTAAATTGTTAAACAATTAGTTTATTTCATTGGTTATTAAAAACCAACTTACAAAGGTAACATTTGTGCTCAGAAGCACGGTACGGTAAACCTTTAAAGTCTTGTGACCTTGATTTTTATTTTCACATGTTTGGAAATACCTCGATTTTCATGTAATTTTGTTTCCTATTTACAAATTTCAACTTTGCAAGTAGATTAGCAAAGAAGGGTTGATGAATTCTTAATGAAAAAGGTATTCAGCAAAAGTCTTGCTTTGTTTTAAAATAGAAAATCGGACTTTTGTCAAGTAATTAGAATTTATTATAAAGTAAACACAGTTTCCGCCAAGAATAACTGATATTCACATTTCTACTTGGAATGTTCGGAATAATATCGGCACCATTCTTTCAAATCACATTGTTCACATTTAGGTTTGCGAGCCACACAAACATAACGTCCATGTAAAATAAACCAGTGATGAGCTTTTGGAAGAAGTTCGGGAGGAATATGCTTTACCAGTTCTTGCTCAGTTTCCAAAGGATTTTTTGAATTTGTTGTCAATCCAAGACGTTCAGCGACTCTAAATACATGGGTATCTACTGGCATCACAGGTTTATTGTAAATCACAGCAGCAATAATGTTAGCTGTTTTCCGTCCGACACCCGGTAAAGTTTGCAATTGTTCCACATCATCGGGGACTTTTCCTCCAAAATCTGAAACTAATTTTTGAGCCATTGCCACCAGGTTTTGTGCTTTGCTGTTAGGAAAAGAAACGCTTTGAATATATTTTAAAATATCTTCGGGAGAAGCTTTTGCCATGGCTTCGGGGGTAGGGTAAGCAGCAAATAGTTGAGGAGTTACCATGTTAACTCGTTTGTCTGTACATTGGGCAGAAAGAATTACAGCAACCAACAATTCAAAAGGATTGTTGTAATGTAATTCTGTTTGAGGATTGGGCATGTTTTCAGAAAACCATTTTAAAATATGCTGATAACGTTCTTCTGTGGTCATTTTTATTTGAAGTTTTAAGAAAAATAAGAATTATTCAAATATTGCTTGTTGTTCTTGAAAATATCAAAAAAAAAAATCATTCTTTTGCGAAATATTTTCAACCTTGCAAATTTAAGCCAAAAAATGGTTTTTCATCTCTCTTTTTGTTATTTTTGCAGAAGAAATGAATAAATTTAGAAAAGAAAAAAGAATGTTATTATTTTTTGAATAAATCCTTAAAGTTTAATTTATTATTAAATGGCACCTAAAAAACCCATAAAAAATAGCAGCAAATCTACTTCAAAAACTCATTCTTCCTCTCCAAAAAAAGAGAATAAAATAAGTTTTTGGAAAAAGATAAATTTTTTTATTAATGATGAACGAACTCATTTTATTTTGGGGTTACTTTTTTTGTTGATCATGCTTTATTTTTTATTGGCTTTTGTTTCTTATTTTTTTACCGGATATGCTGATCAAAGTAAAATTGACCTTTCGTGGAGCGAATTACATCAAATGCGGAATTCTATTCAAAACTGGACTTCTGTGCTCGGGGCAATTACGGCTGAAACTCTTATTAATCGATGGTTTGGCGTTTCTTCCTTTTTTATCCTTTTTTTTGGAATAGTGGTAGCCCTTCGTTTAATGAAGGCAGTTAAACTATCTCTGTGGAAAACTTTTTTTCATTGTGCTTTCTGGTTGATCTGGCTATCGGTTACTTTAGGGTTTGTTTTTTCACCTTTTTATAACGATGTACTTTTTTTCTCATTGGGTGGTCAACATGGCGATTATGCCAGTCAATGGTTGACTTCCTATATCGGAGTACCAGGAACATTAATGGTAATCATTGGTACTTTGCTCATATATTGTATAATTTCGTTCAATAGTGCTCTTCCTTTTCTGAAACAAATTTTTTCAAAGAAACAGAAAAAACAGCTTTCTTCTGACCAAAATATAAATGTTGCTATTGGCACAGAAATAGTTCCTGAAGAGTGGTTGTCGAAAGGAGTAGATGAAAGTAATGAGTATTTTAGCGGACAAGAGATAAGTGACGTTCCATTCGAAATATATCCAGTTGAAACAACTGACGAAAACAAGCCTCTCCTTGAAGAAGAAAGTCGAGTTAGGGAAGAAGAAAATGCTGATCCCAATTATAATTTTGAAAAATTAGGTAAATATGATCCTACACTGGAATTAGCTCACTATTGCTTTCCTACACACGATTTGCTTAAAGTTTACGGTACCGATAACAATGCACCCATCGATATGGCTGAACAAATTGCCAATAAAGAAAAAATTATCAGTACCTTACAAAATTTTGACATTGAGATAGAATCCATAAAGGCAACCGTTGGTCCTACCATTACACTTTACGAAATTGTACCAAAAGCAGGAGTCCGTATTTCAAAAATTCGTAACCTCGAATCGGATATTATGTTGAGCCTTGCTGCAATTGGTATTAGAATTATTGCTCCAATTCCGGGGAAAGGTACTATTGGTATAGAAGTTCCCAATAATGATCCTCAAATTGTATCCATGCATTCTGTTATTGCTTCAAAAAAATTTCAAGAATCAAAATATGAATTACCTATTGCTTTTGGGCGAACCATTACCAATGAAATCTTTATGTTTGATCTGGTAAAAATGCCTCATTTGCTGGTAGCTGGTGCTACAGGACAAGGAAAATCAGTAGGTTTAAATGCCATCATTACTTCATTGCTTTATAAAAAGCATCCTGCTGAATTGAAATTGGTTTTGATTGATCCCAAAAAAGTAGAATTCAATATATACAGCGGAATTGCAAAACATTTTCTTGCCAAACTTCCTGATGACAGTGATGCCATCGTTACCGATACAAGTAAAGTGGTAGAAACACTTCAATCACTTTGTACTGAAATGGATAATCGTTATGATTTGCTTAAAAAAGCCCATGTTAGAAACATTAAAGAATATAACGAAAAATTTATAACGCGTAATTTGAATCCTGAAAAAGGACATAAATATTTACCTTACATTGTGGTGATTATTGATGAGTTTGGCGATCTGATCATGACTGCTGGCAAAGAAGTAGAGATGCCAATTGCTCGAATTGCCCAACTTGCCAGAGCTGTAGGCATTCACATGGTAATTGCCACACAACGACCTTCTGTAAACATTATTACGGGTGTTATTAAGGCAAATTTTCCGGCACGAGTTGCGTTTCGCGTTTCGTCCATGATGGATTCACGCACCATCCTGGATATGCCAGGAGCGAATCAACTGGTAGGTCGTGGTGATATGCTTTTTTCGCAAGGAAACGAACTGATTCGTATTCAATGTGCTTTTGTTGATACTCCTGAAGTTGAAAATATTGTTAATTATATTAGCAAACAACAAAGTTATCCTACTGCTTATTATTTGCCAGAATACATAAAGCCAGAAGGAGATATTTCTATGGGTTCCATTGATATGAGCAAACGAGATCCTTTATTTGAAGAAGCTGCTCGCTTAATTGTTGCCAATCAACAAGGTTCTACTTCGCTAATTCAACGGAAATTTTCAATTGGATATAATCGAGCAGGACGTATTATTGATCAATTGGAAGTGGCGGGAATCATTGGTCCTTACGAAGGGAGTAAAGCCCGTCAAGTCTTAGTAGCCGATGAATATCAATTGGAACAAGTTTTGAAGCATCTTTAACAAATTCTTTTCAATACCTCTTTTTCAAGTTATAATTTTTTAAAACCTCTGGAAATGAAACAATTATTTTTTTCAATCACAGCATTGATAATTTCAATCAACAGTCTTTTTGCTCAAAAAAGTGCTGATGCTGAGAAAATTATAAACGATTTATTTTATCTTTTTACAAATAATGCCATTTCTTCAAATTTTAAACTTACTATTAGTGAAAAAAATAATATAAATTCTCAAACGTATAACGGATCCTTTTTTTTAAAAGGTAACAAATTCATGATTGATATGAATGAAATGAAAGTGTGGTATGATGGAAAAACGCAATGGGCTTATTCCCAGCAAAATAATGAAGTTACAATTACAGAGCCTACCGCTGAAGAACTGATAAATACCAATCCGATTACTTTTTTATCGGCTTATAAAAACAAATTTTCAGCTCAGTTTTGTAAAAAATCCTATTCGGAATTATATTGCATAGAAATGTTTCCCAAAGCAAAAAATGAGTCCATTCTCAAAGTGGAATTAAAAGTTAATAGAGCCACAGGCGATCCAGTTTCTTTAGAAATAAACGAAAAAAACGGTTCAACTTCTCTATTGACATTAATTAATTTCAAAAAAAACATCAAAATCAATGATGATTTTTTTGTTTTTCAGCCTTCAAAATATAATGATGTTTATATTAACGATTTGAGATAAATCTTCAAAATAAATTAAAGCCCATCTTTAAGAAATATTTTTAAAAAATTTACTGATAAAAATGTCTGAAAAAGTACGTTGTTTGATCATAGGTTCAGGACCAGCCGGATGTACTGCAGCTATTTATGCAGCACGAGCTAATCTCTCTCCAGTATTATATCAAGGTTTAGAGCCAGGTGGACAGTTAACTCTTACTAACGAAATAGAAAATTTTCCCGGTTTCCCTGAAGGAATCAGTGGAGTAGAGCTTATGGATAAGATGCAAAAACAGGCAGAAAAATTTGGTGCTGCTGTGAGATTTGGAGTGGTAACTGCTGTCGATTTTTCTTCAAGACCTTATAAAGTTATTGTTGATAATGAAAAAACCATTAAAGCTGAAACTATTATTATAGCTACTGGAGCAAAAGCCAAATATCTTGGTTTACCTGATGAGCAAAAGTTTGCAGGAGCTGGAGTTTCTGTCTGTGCCACTTGCGATGGATTTTTTTATCGAAATAAAAAAGTTGCTGTGGTTGGCGGAGGCGACAGTGCTTGTGAAGAAGCTCTTTATCTGGCTAATATTGCCAGCAAGGTTTATATGATTGTTCGGAAGCCTTATTTGCGGGCTTCTAAAATCTTACAAGAAAGAGTGAAAAATCATCCAAAAATTGAAATACTTTTCGAACACGAAACGGTTGGATTAACAGGAGAAAAAGTGGTTCAAGGTGCAAATTTAGTAAAACGTCGCGGGCAACCCGATGAAGAACAAGTTCATATTGAAATTGATGGTTTTTTCCTTGCCATTGGTCATCAACCCAATTCAAAAATTTTCAAGCCTTGGCTGGAAACAGACGAAACTGGTTACCTTAAAACCATTGCAGGAACACCATATACAAAACTTCCTGGAATTTTCGCTGCAGGCGATGTAGCCGATCCTCATTACCGACAGGCGATAACCGCAGCAGGAAGTGGCTGTCAAGCAGCCATTGAAGCCGAACGATTCCTGAGCAATCAAGTATAAAATCTGGACTTATAGGTCAAAAATAACAATTTTTTAATCAAAAGAATTCCTCGAGGCTTGCCTCGGGGTTATTCATTTTTATACATTTTTTGTTATACAACCTTAGGTGGTTGAAACAAAATTAACCCTACCCCAGTTTCTATAACTAAAGTAGGGTCAAATTCTAAATAGAAAAAACCTAAATTACTTAATTACTTGATAATAACAGGCATACTTGCTTTTTGTCGATTTATATTAATGATTAAAATATATGTTCCTGGTACAATTCCTTGAACGTTCATTTCTAAAGCTTTTATTTCTTTTAACAATTTACCATTAAGAGAATAAAGTTGTAAAGTAGGAATTTCTTCATTTTCTATTTGAACATAAATAATTTCTGATGCTGGATTTGGATAAATATTAATTTTACCTTTCAGTATTTCTGGTACGGACAAAATAGGAGCATCATAAAGAAGCATATTGTCAAAATATAATTCACCATTACCAGATAAAATTCCATCATTTCTAATTACTCTGAAACCTGTAAATTCATATGGCAGTCCTTCTTGTAAATTATCTAATTTGGTTTCTACAAATTCCCAACCAAAGAAATTCAAATCACATAACTTAACATATTTGACTTCTGAACCTGCAGTAAATCGAAGTTCTATCGAATTTCCTGATAAATCTCCATACACATGAAGACCTACTACTTTATCATCTGTTGCTACAAATCCAGAGGTTGTTGCAAGGTAAGTTGCATAGGCTTGTGGTTCTGAAAAACTGTAGTTGAATAGATAAGAGGAAGCATCGAAAAGCTTTTTAGAAGTGTTACGAGATACGGAAGCAGAGGAAACATTTAAACTTTGGTCATTTGAATAGGAGTATCTATTTGTTGTTTCAAATGTTTCTACAATAGGTTGATCTGTAACTAAAACATTAGAAGCTTTGAATTTGATTTCTATTGGTTCTACTAAAGGCATGCCAACTTCATCTTTTACATCGCCTGCAATCAACACTTTATATTCTTCATCTGGAGTTAAAGCGTTGGTTAGTTCAAAGTAGGTAGAACCATAAGGAGCTTGAACTTTATTATTTAAAACACTACGTGCATTTTTAGTCAATTCAGTTCCATTTTTGTCTACTACTTTTACAGCAGTTTGTAAATTGCTGGTATTTAAAACTCTATCGAATATGAATCTGAATTGAGGTTTTGTATAAACTTTATGATTACCTTCATAGGGATAAGCAATAAGTAATTTTAAACGATTTCTATTTTTGGTTAAAAATTGGAAAGTAAAATCTTCTTCCATGCTTAAATTGTCAGGATGTTTAGCTGTTTTAGCTAATTTGACCGTATACAAGGTAGCTTTTTCGAGGGGTAAGGAAGGAGTAAAACGCAAACGATGTTGGCTGTCTTCAAAAGTAATAGTGCCAGGAACTTCTGGTGTTATTGAAAATGCCTCTCTTGTAGATTCCACGTCCATATCCCAATTAAATTCTAATACAATATCAGTAGAACATTCTACACTATCAGGAGGAGCAATATTAGGATAGTAAGAAATTACTTGTGGTGGGGTGTTTCTTACTTTATTCAAATCTATATTCAAATAGGTAGTATTATTTGCTGTGATTGTAGTTTCAAATGTTTGAGGATGATAACCATTGGCTTCAGCTTTTACATGATAAACTCCAGGAGCGATATTTTTAAACATATAAACTCCATTATTGAGTTGATCAGTTGTATAAGTTTGGTTTGTTTCAATAAGAGTTAATACTGCACCGTTAATTGGTAGCAATTCGTCCCTTGTACCTTTTAATTTATAATAAGTTTCTTGAATAACATTTCGGCTGTCTCGCACAGAACCACCTATGTTACCTGTCGGAATTTCACCGCCATTAAAATACTGACAGAAAGATTTTAAAAAATGCCAGGCTTCTAACCATTTATAATCCATATTCATAAGCCTATAGGTTTCAGGAATATAATCATGCATTGATCCTTCAGAAATAGCTCCTGGAACTGCTAAGCCACGAAGAACCCCATAACCGTCACTCCAACCCATAGCTGTTCGTCCAAATGTTTTATCTCCTCTCACTGAATAAGGAGCAGACCAGTTTGTTATTTTGTTAGAATATAAATTTTGAGCTACAATAGTACTAACTTCTCGACTTTCCTCCGAATAAGGAGTAGGAGTGGGATAGGTGTAGGTGTCATTTGGATCTTTTCCTGCATATAGTTGCAGCACATAATTAGCGACTCCATTTCCTGCATTGCTGTGAATGGATAACATATAATCCACATTTGCCGAATTAGCTATTGCTACAATTTGGGAAAGAGGTAAATCGTCGGCTGTAGTATTTGTCGTTCTTGTCATTATTACTGTAGCACCAGCATTTTCTAACATTGTTCTTAATTGCAGACCTTTATCCAGATTACTTTGTGATTCCCAAAATCCATTGTGGTCTCCTGATGTAAAAGGAGCAATTACCACGTTTCTATCATCACTATCATAACCTCCGTGACCAGGATTGATGCAAATTTTAACATCAGACAAGTTTTGTGATAAAACATTGAAGGAGGTAAAAAATATAAGGGATAAAAAAATTATGTTTTTCTTTTTCATAGCGATAAATTTATTATTTTATATTTAATTCTACTATTTGAATAATTCCATCGAGAGTATTATAAGCTACTTTTTTTGCTTTAGCAGAAGCACTTGGATACATAGCAATTTCGTTTGGTAAACTCAAGATGTGTTTTTTGTCAAGTTTTAATGGCATCATTATTATTTTTGATTCAGTAATAAAATGGCCGTCGTCTTTGTCTTGCATTCCTACAACAAAATCATTGTCATACCAAACCGGAGCATTTAAATATCCTAATGAGGCAATAATTTTTCCATTCAAATCACATACAAAAGTTCCTTTGGTAGTAGCCGTAAAAAGTATTTTAGTTTTATCAGGCGACAAAGAAACCCATATATAACTTACATCTTCTCCTGCAATTGGATTTAATTCTTGACGGTTCCCATTTTTGTAAATAACCAATTTCAAATCTTCTGAACATACATAAACAGGTATTTCTTGTTGAACTTTTCCAAAGGTAGCTTTTAATAATTTTCTATCCACAGAAACTAATAATCCTTTGTGATAAGGTTGTAATTGTCTTATAGTACGTTGAGGAGAAATTATTTCCTTTTTTTGTTTCGTATTAAGATCAAAACTTTCTATGGCTTCAAACTTACGATTGTTTTGATAACTTGTTTTCCTATAAAAAATTTTAGACTCGGATTCATCAAATATGGGCTCATAGCCAGCACCTTCTTCGTCGGTGATTTTAATTACTGTTTTAGTGTTAAAATCATATAATGATAAGCCTTTATAACTGTCGGAGGTAAATAATAATTTATCTCCATTAGTGCTCAAAATAGGATAATATCCACGAATTTTATTATCATCAATTTTGTATCGTTTTGTAATTGTTATTGTTTGGGCAGAAACTAAATAAGTGCCTAAAAAGATAAACATTAAGAATGAAAAAATTTTTTTTGTTTTCATAGTGAATTATTTTAATTTAAATTAATAATAACAATTTTTTATTTTATTTTACTATCACTTTTATTGTCTCAGTCTCATTGTTTGAATAAAGTTTCAACAAATAAGTTCCAGCGGGTAATTTACCAATTTTAAAAGTAGCCATTCCATTCATTGGATTCAGTTGTTGAGAAACCACACATTGACCATTTAAATGAAAGAGTTGAGCTTGCAGAAGTTTTGAGTTGCTATCTTTTATTCGGAT
>JAGPGD010000053.1 GCA_018056165.1 Paludibacteraceae bacterium
TTTCAAAATATTTACACATTCTAATTTATTTTCACTGAAATCTGTTTCAATTTCAGAAATCTTTTTTCTAACTTTGTCTGGTAGCATATTTTTCTGTTTTTGTAATTACACAGCTAATATACTCATTTTTAATGACATATTAGACAAAATATGCTACTTTTTTTACTCTTTTTTCTCTTCTTTTCCCTTTATTTTCATCACTTTCTGAACTGCGAAACTTTAGTTATTTACTATTTGATTATAAAATATTTACAAAAACAAGGCTATAAATAAAAATGCCTCCGATGCTGACAAGTAAAATGATGAGTGGAATTTTAACGTTTACTTTTTGTCGATGATAGTTTTTGTCAAATTTTGATTGAAAAACCGACGGTAGAATTTTTTTAATAAGCCAATAACAAAAATAAGCTACAATAAAGCCAACAATAAAACCTCCTAAAATATCCAGTGGATAATGAACTCCTAAATAAATTCGCGAATAAGCATTTATTACAGCCCATAGAAGAATACACCACGTATAAAATTTATTTCTGAAAAAATAAGCAGTTAAAATAGCAATACCTAACGAGTTGGCAGCATGCGAAGAAACAAAACCATATTTACCTCCTCTGTAACCATTAACGATATGAACCAGCCCGTCAAGACTTTCTTCGTGCGTAGGTCGTGGTCGTTGCACTAAATTTTTAATAAGACCCGAAGAAATCTGGTCGGTAAGCACCACACACAAAATCATGATAAAAATCACAGCTACTGCATCTCGTTTCCAGTATTTTATAACTGCCCACGCAATAGCTAAATATAGTGGTACCCATATAAACTTGTTGCTAAAAGTGTACATGAAAGTATCAAAAAATGAATTATGTAAGCCGTTAAAAAAAAGGAATAAATTCGTATCCAACGTATTTAATGTCTCTAACAAATTCATTTTCTGGTATTTTAAAAAAATAAAAAGGTACAGAAAAAATAAAGAAATTCCTTAAAATTGACTATCCTCGCCGCAAGCAGCGAGGTATTACGCCAATTTTATGGCTTCGCTACCGGAATTTCTAAAAAAATAAAAACAAAAAGCTACCCCGACGCAAACATCGGGGAATTCTTATGATTAAATTACTTCCATGTCTTTAGTCTCCAACCATCCTACACTGCCATTAGCAATTTTTATCTCTACCCAATTACCCAGTGAACTTTTGATGGTGACTTTGGTTCCTTCGTGCAATTGAAACAAATCTGTTCCACTCTGATCAGGAGCACTTTTTACAGTTACCACACCCGAAAGAATAATAGCTTGATTGTGATTTACTTCCTCGTTTTTTCGAATGCCAGAAAAGGTCAAGCAAACAATGGTTAAAATCAAAAAAACAATTCCACAGGATAATGCAATTTTTCGGACGCCTACTTCTCTTTTAAAAAAGAAAATGAAAGCGCATATCAACGTAACAACAAACAAAATAAAACTAATAATAAACCATTGATTAGAAGTACAAAAATTGATTAAACTTGTCAACCAACGTTGAATAAAAAAAGTAGAAGATTCACTGATATTATCTACCAGTTTCTGTTGAGCTATTTGTAAATTGAAACGTGCATCTTCGAATCGTGGCGATAAACGCAAAGCACGCTCGTAATTCAAAATGGCTTTCCCAATTTCATTCATTTTATAATAAGCATTCCCCAGATTATAATAAAGTTCAGGAGAAAAACCTTCTTCTTTTAAAATTTTTTCATATTCTTGAGCTGCTGCTTCATAATTCCCTTTTGCATAGAAATCATTAGCTCGTTTGATAGCATCACTTTGAGCCACAAGAGGCAGAAAAAAAATCAATGAAAAAAAGTAAATCAAAAAGAAACGTTTCATAATTTTAAAAGTCTAATTTCTTTTTTATTGTTTAATGCAATCTTCTAATTGCTCAATAATTTTAATGGCGTCAGAGTATAAATCACCCATCTCTTGTTGTCCCGATTGAGGTGCATAACGTGCAAATTCACAAGAGTTCAAAATATCGATTAATTGTTCAATAAGGGATTGATCTATTTCTTTCTTATTTAATTCTGAAATAATTGTTTCTCTGGTCAGAGAAGCAATCGGTATATTTAATTTATCACTCAAATAATTCCAGATTCCTTTTAAAATTTCCTCATAAAATTCATCCTTTTTACCTATCTTTAAGAATTTGAGAGCAGTTTTGAGCCTTTTTTGTGCAATTTTGCTGGCTCTCTTATTTTTTACTAATACTATATTTTCATTTTCTTTCATTTTCTTAAAGAAAATAATAAACAAAACAATGGCTATCACAAAAGTGATAAGATACATTAACCAACCTGTTAACGTACCAAACAACGGCTGAGAAGTTCTGCTAAGTTTAATGTTTCCCGTATAAATATACCGTATATCTTTTCCTAATTGCTTAATTTCCTGTTTATTACTATAATTGCTGACAACTGTCGTAGTGGAACTTTCACTTCCTTTCAGCACATGTAAAGTATATTCAGGTGTTCGAAGAGTTTTATAAACATTATCTCTTAAATCAAAATAAGAAAATTCTGCGGAAGGAATGATGTACTCTCCATGATGACGAGGAATAAATAAATATTCAATTGTTTTTGTGCCTTGAACACCGGCAAGAGTTGTTTTAAAATTGTTAGTAATTTTTGGATCATACACTTCAAAATCGTTAGGAAATTTTATTTCAGGAGCTTGAATTAACTTTAAATTACCACTTCCGGCAATATTAATTTTTAAAGTAACTGCTTCATTTTCTTTTATTTGATTTGCAGAAAGAGAAGAGCTCATGGTAAAGGTTCCCACTGCACCAGCAAAAAGTGATGGTTTGTTTTGGGGCAATGGCTTTACATTTATTTTTACGCCAGGAGCTATCAGATTTTTAGAAACATTAGTATAAGAGTCGAAAAAATCATCAAAAATGCTATGAATAGAAGTTTGATTTTTAACTTGAATTACAGCTTCAAAATTTGCATTATCAATGGAAATGACACCTGGTCGTTGAGGATAAAGCAAAACCTGATATAAAACTACTGTGCCATAATTTCGTCCATTGTAATTTTCATAAGAAAATTGTTTGTTTTGTGCTTGCTCAATTTCCTGTTTCAAAAAACCGTCAAAATCAGGCATTTTCTTATTAATACATTGTACCACATCCAGTAAAGTGTATAGTTTATAGGTTAATAATACTGGTTCCTGTTCGTACACAGTAGATTTAGAAACGGAAGTACGTATAAAAATATTTTCTTCAGAAATGTTACTTGGTGAAGTTGAACTTTCTTGTTTTTCAGATTTGGATGATTCCTTGTCAGGAGGTAAAACTTTTATGGTCAGTCCATTGGAAGTATACTTCTGATTATTTACCATGATGCTTGCAGAAGGAATGGTAAAAGTCCCCGTTCGTTTAGGCAACAAAGTATAAGTATATGAATTACTTACGCTTGTAGTACGTTTCCCATTAATAATCTGGACACTTGAACTATGAGATTCAAAGGGACCTGCCAGAATGTCGAAATCTTTTATTTCTGGAATACGTAAATCTTTTCCTACTGCATTTATTGTATAAACAAGTTGAAATGGTTTATCCAAAATAACAGTACTCGGTGCAGAAGCCGTAAAAGATACTGGCTCATCTGCTTTTGCAGAAAGAATTCCAGTTAAAAAAACTAAGCACAGAAGTATTTTGCGTTTCATTAGTTACAGTTTCTTCAAATTGTCTTTTAAAATTAATAATTTGTGATAAATCAATAAGTTACGGACATAATTTTACCAATCTTTATCTGAAGATTTACTTTCTTTTATAGGTTGTTTCTTTACTTTTTTTAAAGCATCTTTTTCGTCCTGCATCAAAGCATCTAAAATTTGTTGTGCATTTTCTTTTGTCATTTGAGGCGGTTGCGAATTTTTGTTCTGTTGATTTTCTTTGTTTTTATCTTTATTTTGCTGTTGTTGCTGGTTCTGGTTTTTATCCTGATTCTTTTTTTGATTTTTCAGAAGTAATTGTGCATAAGCCAAATTGTAGCGCGTTTCATTATCTTTGGGGTTATTTCTTAAGGCATTTTTATATGCTTCAATACTTTCTTCAATTTTGTTTTGTAGCAAAAGTGAATTCCCCAAATTATGATAAGCTGCAGCTTTTTTTACTTTGTCATGCAGAGATAATGCAGCAGATTTTTCAAATTGTTTACTTGCCTCATCGTATTTTTTTTGACGGAAAAGTGTATTTCCCAAATCATAATTTGCCTCAAATGAATTTGGATTTTTTAGCAAACCTTTCCGATAATCCACTTCGGCTTCGATATATTTTTTGTTGTTGTATTTTTTATTGCCAGCTCTAATATCATTATTTTCCTTTTGTGCAAAGGTTGAAGCTGTAAATATAAACATTAATAATATCAATATGAATTTTTTATTCCTCATTGTTTATTTTTCATTTTTTTCTTACACCAAATTAATAAAAAAATTATTATTCATTTTTCCTTTTTTGAGGAGTAAAAGTTTCAAAAATATTAATTCTACTTAATTTTTTATTTTTTCGATCAAAAATAAAGAAATCAATAATTATTAACAAAAGTGCTATCAACACAAATGATTGAAATTGCTCGCTATAATTCGAAAAAATCTTGGTTTCCACTGTTGTTTTAGCCAGATTATCCAATTGTTTAGAAATGATACGGTAAGCATTATTGGTATTGTCGGCTCGAACATAAATTCCGTTCCCAGCAGCGGCAATACTTTTACACATTTCTTCATTTAACTTTGAAACCACTACATTACCCTCTTTATCTTTTTTGAAACTCATTGTTCCCGGAATTGGAATAGGGGCTCCTTCTGGTGTGCCTACGCCAATTACATTTACCATGATGCCATTTTCATAAGCAAGTTTAGCAGCTTCTACTGCATTATCTTCATGATTTTCGCCATCGGTAATAACAATAATTGCTCTACCAGCCTGACTTTTCTGACCAAAAGATCGTATTGCCAGATCAATAGCTGAACCAATAGCAGTTCCCTGCCGTGGAACCAGCTGAGGTGTAATAGAAGCAAGAAACATTTTGGCTGAAACATAATCTACCGTAATAGGCAATTGTACGTAAGCATCGCCGGCAAATACAATTAACCCAATTTTATCATTAGTCATCTGGTCAATAAGCTTAGAAAGAATTTGTTTTGCCTTATCCAGTCGGCTAGGAGCTACATCTTGAGCCATCATTGAATTTGAAACGTCTAAGGCAATCATAACTTCTATTCCTTGCCGTTTAACATTTTCAACTCTTGTACCAAATTGTGGTTCGGCTAATGCAAAAACTAAAAAAACAATCGCAATTAATTGAAGTATAAATTTTAAAACTGGACGCCTCTGTGAAACATTAGGCATCAAAGGTGACAATACCTCTGGATTACCAAAAGTTTTCAGACGACGGTGCTTTTGAATCCGACTATAAAGAAATATTCCTATTAATACAGGAATTATCAGCAGTAACAGAAAATAACTTGGATGTGCAAATCGCAACATAAAATTATTTTTTAATCATAAAAATTTGGTAACCAAATAAATACAAATAATTAAGGTAATTTATTTAATATTGTATTTCGCAATACAATTTCTAAACTCAGCAAAATAAAAGCAATCATTACAAAATAAGGATACATTTCATTTTTTTTGCTGTATTCACTAATGTTTATTTTAGTTTTTTCCATTCTATCAATTTCCTGATAAATGCTTCTTAGTTTGGTGTTATCAGTAGCTCTAAAATATTTTCCTCCTGTTACTGTTGCAATTTCCTGAAGCGTTTGTTCATCAAATTCAGATTCCATCATTTGATATTTTAATCCAAAAGGCGTCTGAACAGGAACCCTCACCATACCATGCGAACCGACACCTATGGTATAAACTCTTATACCAAAAGTTTTTGCAATTTCAGCAGCAGTTATTGGGGCAATATCACCTCTATTATTGGATCCATCAGTAAGTAAAATAATGATTTTTGATTTAGCTTTTCCTTCTTTGATGCGGTTTACAGCATTAGCAAGACCTAAACCAATGGCTGTTCCATCTTCAATCATACCATAATTTACTCCCTTGATAAGATTGATCAAAGCATCGTGATCAGTAGTCAACGGACATTGCGTAAAACTCTGAGCTGCGAATACTACCAGACCAATATTATCATTAGGCCGGGACAAAATAAATTCTGTGGCTACTGCTTTTGAAGCTTCCAACCGATTGGGTTTCAAATCTTCTGCGAGCATTGTTCCTGAAATATCTAAAGCAATCATAATATCAATACCTTCGATTGTTTTATTTCTCAAACTGTTTGAAGATTGAGGTCGAGCCAGAGCAAAAATAAGTAAAACAATAACAAGTATTCGAAGAATAAAAGGTAAATGTCTTAATTTTATTCTTTTACTTTTAGGGAAAAGTTTTATCTCTTTCAAAGAAGAAAATTGCAAACTCGCATCCGATTTATGCATTTCCCACACATACCAGAAGATAATCGGTATTAGTAACAGTAATAAAAATAGATATCCTGGATTATGAAAAGTCATTGTTTCATTAATAATTTAAAAAACCGAAATAAGTTTCTAAGAAACTTGTCATTCTTGTTTTTCTTTTTCTTTTTCCTGATCGTCAATTAAAGTTTTTTCTTCTTCTATTTTTGTTTCATTTACAAACGTGTAAGCATTATTCAGACTTAACAAACTTTCTTCGTCTGTAGGTATCCATTTTGCAAATTTTACCAGATCAGCTAATTGCAATATTTGATACAAGGCTTCATAAGCTGTTTTATGCTCTTTTTGTAAGGTTTTCAAGCTATCTAAAATTTCACTCGAAGTCATTTCCAGCCCCTTAATTTGAAAACGCCTTTCAATATACGTTCGCAATACTTCTGTCAATTCACTGTAATATTCCTTATATTTGCCTTTCTGCCAAAGTTTTTCATTTCTAATATTGTCCAATAAATTTAAAGCGATAATATGCGGAGGCAAAGGAGGTTCTTTGGAAACTGGTTCTAAAATTGGTTTTTTCTGGATATATTTTCTGACAAAAAAATAAATTAAACCTAATAAAACAACAAAAATTAAGACAAGTAAAATTTTTTTTATCAAACCTGACCAATCATACTTTGGCTGAAATACGGGTTTAATATCTGCAATTTGGTGAGAAGCAGTGTCAATTTGAAAGGGTTGAATTACTTTTAACGACAATGATTTTGACCAGACCGTATCTTTCCCAACAATAAAAGGAAAAGAAGGAATATAGTACAACGTATCTTCAAAGGAAGTTAATAGATAACGATGATTTACTTTGATGCTATTATCATTAATTTTAACCGTATCCCTTTTAACAGGTTCTACAATTTCCAATCCATTTACAATCGTATCAGAAAATAAAGGAACCATTACTTTCTGATTTTTTCCCTGCGTCACTTCAAAAATAAGATGAACCTGGTCGCCAAGCCATAAAACAGTGGAATCCAATCGTGCATCCACAGTTATTTTTTGTGCGTTCAAGTTAATGGCTATTAAAGAACTTATGATTCCTGTTAGAAGAAATTTTCGCATAATTTTTTAAATAAGTAAGAAAAAATCAGCTTGCTATTTTTGCTCGCATTCTGAACAATTTTAACAAAGCTTTTACATAGTCGTCAGAGGTGCTTATTGAAACTGCATCCACTTTAGCTTTTGTAAATATTCTTTCCAATTTTAATTGATTCTCTTCCCATTTATGTTTATAAAAAGTACGAAGATATTTATCTGAGGTGTCAAGCCAGACACGATCACCTGTTTCTGCATCTTTCAACTTTATCAATCCTACATTGGGTATTTCCGTTTCTCGAATGTCATAAATTTGCAAAGCAATTACATCATGTTTACGATTGGCAATGGTCAATTCATTTTCAAAATCTTCAGCGATAAAATCAGAAATCAAAAAAGCCGTCGATCTTTTTTTAATAGCATTGGTAAAATAACGCAAAGCTGCAGCAATATTGGTTTTATTACTTTCAGGTTCAAAATCAACCAATTCCCGAATAATATACAATACATGCTTTCGTCCCTTTTTAGGCGGAATAAATTTTTCTATTTTATCAGAAAAGAAAATGACCCCTATCTTATCATGATTTTGAATCGTCGAAAAAGCCAACGTCGCAGCTATTTCAGTAATAATATCCTTTTTCATTCTGGAAATGCTACCAAATTCACTACTACCTGAAACATCAATTAGTAACATTACTGTCAGTTCACGTTCTTCTTCAAAAATTTTCACATAAGGATGAGCAAAACGGGCTGTTACATTCCAATCTATATTCCTGATATCATCACCATATTGATATTCACGTACTTCTGAAAAGGTCATACCTCTACCTTTAAAAACAGAGTGATATGCTCCAGCAAATATATTTTGAGATAAACCTCGAGATTTAATCTCAATTCTGCGAACTTTTTTTATAATTTCACTTGTTTCCATAGATTTTATCAATATAAACTAAAAACATTAACACCTGTTAGATAAATCATTGAAAATCAAGGCACTTCTATAGTATTTAAAATTTCTGTGATAATTTCTTCAGAAGTCATATTATTAGCTTCGGCTTCATAACTCAAGCCAATTCGGTGACGCAATACATCAAAGCAAACAGAGCGAACATCTTCAGGAATGACGTAACCACGACGTTTGATAAAAGCGTAAGCTCTTGAAGCCAGAGCCAAGTTAATAGAAGCACGTGGTGAAGCTCCAAAAGCAATCATTTCTTTCAACGGATCAAGTCCATATTCTTGTGGATAACGAGTAGCAAAAACAATATCAATAATATAATGTTCAATTTTTTCATCAATATAAACTTGCCGAACAATATCACGAGCTTCGATAATATCTTTTGGTGATAAAATAGGATTGACGGAAGGCAGGTTTTTCTCTAAATTTTCTCTGATAATCAATTTTTCCTCTTCTTTTTTTGGATAGTTAATCACTACTTTTAGCATAAATCTATCCACTTGAGCTTCAGGAAGAGGATAAGTTCCTTCCTGCTCGATAGGATTTTGGGTAGCCATTACCAGAAAAGGTTCTTCCAGTTTGAAAGTAGTTTCACCTATGGTTACTTGACGTTCTTGCATGGCTTCTAACAAAGCACTTTGAACTTTGGCAGGAGCACGGTTAATTTCATCTGCCAGAATCAAATTAGCAAAAATAGGACCTTTCCGAATGCTAAATTCTTCTTTCTTCTGACTGTAAATCATTGTCCCAATCACATCGGCGGGCAACAAATCGGGTGTAAACTGGATACGATTAAAATCTCCTTTTATTAAATCTGCTAAAGTTTTAATTGCCAACGTTTTAGCAAGGCCAGGAACGCCTTCTACCAATATATGCCCATCTGCCAACAAACCAATTAGCAAAGATTCAATAAGGTGTTTTTGACCAACAATTACCTTGTTCATTCCCATGATCAAGGCATCCACAAAAGAACTTTCTCGTTCAATGCGTGCGTTAAGTTCACGAATATCAACAGGTTGTTCCATATTATTTAATTTGATTTGATAAAATATTTTTGTGGAACAAATATACTGCAATTTGAAACGTTAAAATCTTGATTTAATAACTATTAACCTGAATTTAGATAATTAAAACATATCTTTCTCCTTTATAAGAAAGGTTTTGGAGTAACTTAAATATATTTAAAGAAAGTTTTTAAATGGTGTTTTTTTATTGGGTTTGAAGACATCCTTACTCCTAGGTTTTTTTGAATTTTAAAGGAAATATTTGCAGAAATAAGTGGAAAATACTACTTTTGCAAAGGAATTGGAGAGATGGCAGAGTGGTCGATTGCGGCGGTCTTGAAAACCGTTGAACTGAAAGGTTCCGGGGGTTCGAATCCCTCTCTCTCCGCAATAAAATAATGAAAGTCAATGACTTAATAAATTAAACATCAAAAATTTGTTTTGGTTTTTTTATTTATGAACTAAAAGGAAAGAGTGTTTGGCTGTTCTGATGTTTGCTAAAATTTTTTACAATCCATCCCTTCATAGAATATTAAGGCAGTTCCTTAAAGTTGATCCAGTTATAATCATTAATTAAAATTTCAATCATTGTAGGATCTCTAATAGCAAAGATTTATATTTGTTAAAATTCTCCATAGAAAATAAATGTCAATAATTATTTTAGTCTTATCATTTAACAATAGTGTGTTATATTTTTAGTTAAATAATTGTAAATCAATTAATTATTTATATTTTTATTTGGTCAACTCCCTGAAAATCACTATCTTTATAGATTGTTTAACTAATTTACAATAAGATATGAT
>JAGPGD010000054.1 GCA_018056165.1 Paludibacteraceae bacterium
TCTAACGCTCTTTGGAGGTTTCGCCATCGGCTGTTTGGCGTTCCTCCGAGATGTTTTGCATGATTTTTTAAAAAATCATGCAAAACATCTCTGCTAAATTCGCACTTCTATGTTGAACTTAGCCTTTGACAAATCTCAATAAAATTTTAAGAGTTTTTCCTGAAAATTTTTTTATTTTTGTTTAAAGATAACAGAACAATTTTTATGAATATTAGCAGGATTGCTTTGATAGTAGCTGGTGGAAAAGGCGAACGAATGAAAACTTCTATTCCCAAACAATTTATCGAATTGCAAGGGAAACCTGTGCTTATGCACACTATGAATGTTTTTTTTCGTTATGATCCTGCTTTATCTTTTTTTGTTGTACTTCCATCTAAACAAATTGACCTCTGGAAGTTGCTTTGTCAACAACATCATTTCGATATCCCTCATCAAATAGTCGGCGGTGGTGAAACACGCTTTCATTCTGTAAAGAAAGGTATAGAAGCTATTTCTCATCAACTTCAAAAGAATAAGAAAATTACGAATAAAAAAAATGTTATTTTAGTTGCTATACATGATGGTGTTCGTCCTTTTGTTAGTACAGACACCATCGATAGATGTTTTGAAGAAGCTGAAAAGGAAGGGAATGCCATTCCAGCCGTTGAGTTAACTGACAGCATAAGAAAAGTTTCACTTCTGGGAAATGAAGCTGAAGAAAGAAGAAATTACAGATTGATTCAAACTCCGCAGGTATTTGAATTTTCACTTTTGCAAAAAGCTTATCAACAGCAATATTCTCCTTTTTTTACTGATGATGCTTCTGTTGTGGAAGCTATGGGTGTTAATATTCATTTGGTAGAAGGTAATTGCGAAAATATTAAAATTACTACTTCTTTTGATTTGGAATTAGCTGAATTTTTACTAAGCAGAAACGAATCAAATAACAAGTAAATTTTTTGATCGAATTGGATTTTTTTAATCAAGATATTCAATATGTAAAAGGCGTTGGTCCTAAACGTGCCGAATTACTAAATAAAGAACTCAACATTTTCACTGTTGAAGATTTATTGAGACATTATCCTTATAAATACGTGGATCGAAGCCGTTTCTATTTTTTAAATGAGATTTCGGAAAATATGCCTTTTATTCAATTAAGAGGTAAAATTTTAAGCTTTGAAAAAGCAGGCGAAGGACGGAAGCAACGATTAATAGCTACTTTTACTGATGGCTTCGGCATAATGGAAATGATTTGGTTTAATGGACTAAGGTTTGTTCAAGACAAATATAAAACCAATATAGAATATATAGTTTTTGGGAAGCCAACTTTCTTTAATGGCAAAATCAGTATTATCCATCCTGAAATAGATCTTCCTTCAAAATTACCGCCGCCTGAACAAATGGGAATGCAACCTTTTTACAATACAACTGAAAAAATGAAATCCCATTCCTTGAATTCAAAGGCTATTCAAAAAATTATTTATTCCCTCTTGCCAACTTTACAAAACAGTATCCCAGAGACACTTCCTTCGTATCTTTTACAACGATTCAAGCTCTTAAATCTTACGGAAGCCATTAGAAACATTCATTTTCCTCAAAACTCACATTTACTCAATAAAGCCCGTCAGCGATTGAAATTTGAAGAACTGTTTTACATTCAGCTAAGTATTGTTCGTCAGCAAAAATGGAGAGAACAAAAATTTAATGGATTCATTTTCAAACATATTGGATATTTTTTCAATACTTTTTATCATAAATATTTACCTTTCTCCCTGACCAATGCTCAAAAACGGGTTATTCATGAAATCAGAAAAGATGTTGGTTCAGGCAAACAAATGAATCGTCTATTACAAGGGGATGTAGGAAGTGGAAAAACACTGGTTGCTTTAATGGCAATGCTTATGGCTGCCGACAATGATTTTCAGGCTTGCATGATGGTTCCTACCGAAATTTTGGCTCAACAACATTATACCAGCATTAAGGAATTATTGGGCGATTTAGGTGTTGAAGTGTCTTTGTTAACTGGCTCTACACGTCAAAGGGAACGAAAAGTTATTCATCAAAAATTACAAAACGGTGAAATTCATATTTTAATTGGCACCCATGCTTTGATTGAAGAAACTGTTCAATTCAAAAATTTGGGTTTAGTAGTTATTGATGAACAGCATCGTTTTGGAGTTGCTCAGCGAGCAAAACTTTGGACTAAAAATCAGCAACCCCCTCATATACTTGTCATGACTGCCACTCCTATTCCACGTACGTTGGCAATGACGCTTTATGGAGACTTAAATATTTCTTCCATTGATGAATTGCCACCCGGCAGAAAACCTGTTCAAACTTTTCATTTTTATGAAAACAAAAGGGCTCAACTCAACAAATTTATTATGCAGCAAATTGAAGCTGGAAGACAAATCTATGTGGTTTATCCGCTTATTCAGGAATCGGAGGTATTGGATTTAAAAAATTTAGAAGAAGGCTATTGCCAGTTGTGCGAAACATTTCCTCAATATAAAATTAGTATGGTGCATGGGAAAATGAAATCAGACGAAAAAGAACTTCAAATGAAAAAATTTGTTTCAGGAGAAACTCAAATTATGGTGTCAACTACTGTCATCGAAGTAGGTGTTAATGTTCCAAATGCTTCTGTGATGATTATAGAAAATGCTGAACGATTTGGTTTGTCACAATTACATCAGTTACGTGGACGAGTAGGTCGTGGTGCAGAACAATCCTATTGTATTTTATTGACCAATTATAAATTATCAGCTACTACTCGCAAACGCATTGAAGTGATGGTGAGAACTAACGATGGTTTTGAAATTGCTGAGACTGATCTACAATTAAGAGGACCTGGTGATCTGGAAGGAACACAACAAAGTGGTTTGCCCTTTGAACTAAAAATAGCAAATTTAGCTCAAGATGGTAAAATGTTGGAAATTGCTCGGCAAACAGCTCTGGAAATTTTGGAAGTTGATCCCAACTTAGAAAAGCCAGAAAATAAAGTTTTGTTGAAGCAACTGAAAAAAATGAAAAATAGTCCCATCAATTGGGGCATAATTAGTTAAAAAACCTTAAATTATTTTGGATTTAAAATTTCATTTTTTTACTTTTGGAATGATTTCTATAAAAAGAGAAGTTTAACAACTTTTTTAAATGGAAAAAACGCTTGTCATCATTAAGCCAGGAGCCATTCAGCGAGAGTTGATTGGTGAAGTGATAACCAGATTGGAACGAAAAGGTTTACACTTGTGTGGTATAAAGATGATGCAACTAACCGATGACATTGTTTCTGAACATTATGCCCATTTGGCTGATCTTCCCTTTTTTGACAGAATAAAAAATTCTATGATGGTTACTCCTATTATCGTTTGTTGCTGGGAAGGAGTAGAAGCAGTAAAAGTAGTGCGAGCAATAGTTGGTGTAACAAATGGACGAGATGCTCAGGCGGGAACAATCCGTGGTGATTTTAGTATGAGCATTCAAGAAAATATTATCCATGCATCTGATAGTGTTGAAACTGCAAAAATAGAAATTGCTCGTTTTTTCAAAAACGACGAAATTTTTGATTTTAAACAAAATAATTTACCTTTTATATATGCAAATGATGAAAAATAATTGCTGAGTTATGAATGTGTTAACTGATTCTCCAAACATTTATTTAGTACTGTTGATTCTCTTTTTACTTTTAGTAAGCGGAAAAACCAAATCACAAAGTTTTGATATGGCTTTAAGTGCTGTTGGTTCTTTAAAAGACACAACTAATATTTATAAACAAATGTTTAATGATGATTCAGACGACTTAATGGAAAATCACCCAGCAGACGATATTTATAACAACATCTGGTCGCATGAAAGAATCAATCCTTACAATTTGTCTATTGATAGTTTGCCTGATTCCGTTCTGATTGATTGTAGCAATTTTGTTCTCCCAATAGCAGGAAAAGTAACATCAAAATTTGGTCCTCGTCGTTATCGTTACCATTATGGAATTGACTTGCGTTTAAATGTAGGTGATTCAGTAAAAACTGCTTTTGGAGGAAAAGTTCGCATTATAGATTATGAACCAGGAGGATATGGTAATTATGTGGTAATTCGTCATGATAATGGTTTAGAAACTGTTTATGCTCACTTGTCAAAAGTGTTGGTAGAAGTGAATCAAGATGTGAGTGCAGGAGAAATGATTGCATTGGGAGGAAACACGGGCAGATCGACAGGACCTCACCTGCATTTTGAAACACGATATTTAGGACATGCTATTAATCCTGCTGAAATTATTGATTTTGAAAATGGCGAATTATATGATCAAACCTTTTTGATTGCTAAAAATAAAACTTTCAGATATCAGAAAGAAAGAATCTCGCAAGTAACCTTAGCTAAATATCATCGCGTTGTTAAAGGAGATACACTCAGTTTCATTGCAGCTCGTTACAATACTACTGTGAATAAATTATGTAAATTGAATAGAATTTCTTCTCGAAAAATATTAAGACCAGGAGAAAAAATAAGAGTTCGTTAAATTAGGATTTGCAGAAAAAATATTTTTCCCTCAAGCGATTTTCTTGTAAACCTATTGGAAGTAATGACTTTCATGGGCAAAAAAGATAAAAAACGGTTTTTAAAAATTGACAAAAAATATCCTTGAGCGTTCAGAAGATTTCATTACAAATACAATGCCCACCGCCCAGCTTTCACAGGGGTAAGCCAAGAGTGATCTTATTTTATTCATATTATAATCGTTTTTACCTTGTCCAAACTTGCCCTCAACCCGAATTTGTCATTAGAAAAATAAGCTATAATTATCTGATTTATAATATATTGTATCGAGAAAAACATTAGCAAAATTAAGCTTGTTTTTCAAAAATGAAAGGAAGAAATTTTTACTTATTTATAAAAAGCCCTTAGATAAAAATTGTCTAAAATTTACTGAATAACACTTTGTATGAAGTGCTTTGCCTCGACCCCTTCATTTTTATTTGTGTTTTAGATTTTTTTCTGTGCCACTCCGTGCCTTCTTTATGAAACCCTGTGAAGATGAATGATTTATTACACAGATGGACACAGCTATTTTTTTCTTTTTTCGCTCCAAACTCGTGACTCAAAATTCGCACCTCGTATCTCGAATCCCGTACCTCGCAAACCCGAAACCGGTCAATTTTCAGCTCATCAGACGAAATATATTAATAGAAAAAATATCATCGTTTGTCATGCAAAAAAATTGGAATGATTTTCAATACTTTAAAAACTTTATATTTAAGTGAACGATATATTTCTAATGACAATTCTCAGTTAAATTTTCCTAATAAATAATATCAACCCAATGATAACAAGTTCTTTATAATCTTTTATTTCTTTCAAAAAAATTTCACGGGTTCAAAACCTAAATTTTTTTCATTAAATTTGCAAGTAAAAGATTGAAAAATTTGTTTATGAAAAACTATATTGTTTCAGCAAGAAAATATCGTCCAATCACCTTCAAATCGGTAGTTGGACAAACGGCTTTGACAAACACTTTAAAAAATGCCATAAAGACCAATCATCTGGCACATGCCTATCTGTTTTGCGGAACCAGAGGCGTTGGCAAAACCACCTGTGCACGGATTTTTGCAAAAACTATTAATTGTGAACATCTTACAGAGGATTATGAAGCCTGCAATGAATGTGAATCATGTGTTGCTTTCAACGAACAACGTTCCTACAACATTCATGAACTGGATGCTGCTTCCAATAATAGTGTGGACGATATTCGTTCCTTAATTGAACAGGTTCGCATTCCGCCCCAAATAGGGAAATACAGCGTGTATATCATTGACGAAGTTCACATGCTTTCCACCAGTGCCTTCAACGCTTTTCTAAAAATTCTGGAAGAACCTCCCGCACATGTTATATTTATTCTGGCAACCACAGAAAAACATAAAATTATTCCAACGATTCTCTCTCGTTGCCAAATTTATGATTTTAATAGAATTTCTGTTCATGAAATTGTTGAGCAGTTACAATATATTGCTCAACAGGAAAATATCACGGCTGATATCAATGCTCTTAATGTGATAGCTCAAAAAAGTGACGGGAGCATGCGTGATGCTTTATCTATTTTTGATCAGATGGTAAGTCTGTGCGAAAATAATATTACATATCAACAAGTGTTGGAAAATTTAAACATTCTAGATTATGAATATTATTTTCAATTAGTAAATGCTTTTTTAAAAGGAGATATTAGTCAATCACTTCTGATTTTCAATGAAATTTTGAACAAAGGATTTGATGCCTATCATTTTATTACAGGACTTAGTTCTCATTTGCGCGATATTTTGGTTTGTAAAGATCCACAAACTATTCCTTTACTGGAAGTGGGTGCTGACATAGGAAAACATTATCAAACACAGGCAGAAAGTTGCTCTTCTGATTTTTTATTCAATGCCTTAAAAATAACCAGTGAATGTGAACTTAATTATAATATCAGCAAAAACAAACGATTGTTGATAGAACTTACGCTAATACGTTTGTGCCAATTAACTAAGGAAAGTCAACCAATTATTGAAGAAAAAATACCCTTACAAAAAATTATACCTAACGATAATGCTATAAATTCAAAAAATTATCAAAAGGACGAAATTCAGATTCATAATGAAAAAATGAATTCAAGAAATTCAGTAAAAGAAACTAATAATGTTTCAGTGAAAGAACCAAAACAAAAATATATCCAACCACCCGTAAGCATTTCTATCAATTCTTCTAATACAACTTCGGAGGAAATTTCAGAAAAAAAAGTAACCCCTGAAATCATTCAAAATGAAAATTTTACGGATGAAAATTTGGTGAAAGCCTGGAAAGATTTTGCTGAAACACTTTCTGAAGAAGAAATCAGAATGAAAACTTTTATTCAAAATACAGAACCTCAACGCTTATCGGAGACAGATTTCGAAGTTTCAGTTGCTAATACTCTTCAGGAAAAAGAATTAAAAAAATTACAACCACAAATTTTAAGTTATTTGCAAAATCAGTTAAAAAATTCAACCATTCAAATGAAAATTAAATTAATGAAAAAAACTGAATCGCAAAAGCCAAAAAATCCTGAGGAACGCTATAAAACGATGGCTGAACAAAATCCTGCAATTACGGTCCTTAAAAATGGTTTGCAACTCGAAATAAATTAAATTACCCTAAGAACGATAGAAATTTCTTATCTGTTCTTTTTGTCTTTTAATAGACAAAAGAAATAATACCAAACTAAACTGTTATCAAAATTATTAAAATACGAATATTTATACAAAATAAATTTGTATCGTAGAATTAAATCCGTATGAGGAAATGATTTTTTAATTACTCTATAGCTGATAGCTGACACCCCTTTCATAGAAAGTGGATTGTAACAAATTCCTTTCTTTTAGTTTTAGAAAGATGTCAGGTAAGGAAAGAAGTGTTAACACAAAATACATTCATCTTATCTTTATCAATTTCATAAAGAAAAAAGATTATCAGTAAAAAATTTATCCTGATAGCAGCTTAGTATTACATTTTTATTGTGCACAATTTCTCCTTCTTTTCAATCGTTGTTACAGTATCAACTAATTTCTCAAACCAATCACTATGGGGAATATGTTAATAAATACTTGAATGCCTGCCTGCTGCAGGATTTAATAATCCTTCAAAGATTAACTCAAGTAAATGTATTTCTTATTTGACTATTGAAAAAATGAAGAACCATTTGTCAATATTCTACTTCCTGTTTTGGTCGTGATATTTGTCAAAAAATATGTTCTTATAATCAACCATTAAAAAACACTCCTCTTCATTATTCCCTTTTTAATGAAGAGGAGAAGACACAATTAATATGTTTATCGTTGAAAGTAAATTTCCTGCAGAAATTTTAAAAAATAGTGTTTTGGCAATAAAGATAGGGGTATAATTTATTGGTTTTGTTCCGTAACAGTAATATTAGCTTCTTTATTCATTTTCCATGCCATATATAATTCCCCTAGACCATAAAGAAGTAGGAATACTCCTGAAAATATTAAAATAGCTTTTGCTGTTTTAAATGGTTCAAAAAGCATAAAAATTCCTGCAAAAATTGTAAGGATGGAAACAAAGAGTGAGAACCATTGCCATCCTAAACGAGTTCTTAAATAAAAGACATTCGACAAATGAATGATTCCCATAATTAGCAGTCCTAAACCTACCAAGATAAAAAATATTTTAACAATAGTAGAAGGGAAGAAAAGAAAAATTAAACCAATTAACAAATCAAATGATGCTTGAATAATTAAAAAATTTTTCTCCCCTTTTTCGCTGGTTTTTAAAGCCAGCACCAATGAGATTATGAAAGCAATTAAAATCAATATTCCTACTCCCAATACAATGGTTTTTAAAGATACATTGGGAAGCAGAACAAACAATAAGCCAATAATTAGAGCTATGAGTCCTCTAACAATGGAGCCATTTACCGTAAAAAGTTTATTTCCCATAATAAAATTTTTTAAGTGATTAAACTAATAAAAATTTTTGACAAATATAAAACTTTTTTCAGTCTAAAATTTTTTTTCTATATTTTAAAAATTTCTGTTCCCAGATAAAATTTCAAAAACTTTCTCGACTGTTCTAGTCAGGAAAACTTTATCTTCTTTTTCTCTAATGGATAGTTGTACTAAATCGAGATTTTCAACCATTAATTGAAGAATTTTCTTTTGCCATAAATTTTTTCTTTAGTTTTCAATGCTATGTAAGCTTTGTTATTTTTTTCAATAATTTGCTGGAGTTCATTTTTTACCTTTTTCAAAAGATCAATCGATTTTTTAATGAATGGCTCAAGGTAATAACCTACTTTTTTAAAAGTTATATTTTTTCAGTAAGTACTTTGAAAAGATTTTTGCAAGTAAGCACAAGTAAGTTTTTTCCCTACATGATTATTCAATATTTGGATGAAAATAATTTCAACAAAATAACTATTCCTTTCAAAAAATTTACTCGTAGATTTTTATAAAGTCGCTAAAAAATGATTTTTCAAAAAATGTCAAATTTAATATCAGTTTTTTAGATATGAGATCAATTTAATGGTTGGATTATTTGAGGTTTAAGGTACAATTTAAGAGGAGAGTTTATCAGAAATTAAGTTGTTGATTTTTTTGTGGAAAAATATTAAGATAAAAATAGTAACTTTTTTCATAAAAAATTTGCTTTTTGCAAAAAAACATATTATCTTTACGTTTGATTTTGAAAAAATAATTTTTTGCGAGAGAGCAGTATTATTTTTAATACTAATTTAAAAAATAATATTATAATTATACAAAAGGGTTCCTTTCTTTCTGGTTACTCACCGGAAAGAAGGAACAAGGGTGTTCAATGGAAGATGAAGCGTAACCAAGATGCGCCGATGTGTAGCTTGGAGAGAGGTTGACTCATGCGGTTCATATAAAACTTCTAATGAACACCCCCTTTTTTGTATATCTTTTAAACTTTTCTTCAAAAAATTTTTAGTAGAATAAGAAAGAGTAGAGTCAACCAGCAAGTGCGAAATTATAAAAATGTTTGAAAAACTCATTTTTAGGAGAATTAAAGTTTAATTTAGTAGAGTCAACCAGCAAGTGCGAAATTATAAAAAATGTTTGAAAAACTCATTTTTAGGAGAATTAAAGTTTAATTTTTCTCGAGGTCTTCGATTCAGTTTGTACTGAATATTTTTGATATCCTCATCCGAATAATCTTTAAAAGAAGCCTTTTTGGGGATATATTGCCTGATGAGTTTATTCCCGTTTTCAATGGCTCCCTTTTGCCAGGAACTATAGGGATCGGCAAAGTAAACCGGAACTCCAAGCAGTTTAGTTATTAACTCATGACTTGCAAACTCCGATCCGTTATCGGTTGTGATGGTTTTAAGCTTATCTTTGAAAGGCAGTAATAATTTAAAGACCTCTTTTGCAAGTGCGTCGGAATCCCTTCCTTTGGGTAATTTCTTTATCATCAGATAATTTGTTTTTCGCTCTGTTATTGTCAGAATAGCCTCTGAATGATTCTGCCCAATTATCGTGTCCATTTCGAAGTCACCGAACCTGTTT
>JAGPGD010000055.1 GCA_018056165.1 Paludibacteraceae bacterium
AATAACCAGAATAACTCTGCGAGTTATTTCCGGTTATATAACACCATACCACGATCATCATTATAAATTTAAAAATAAAACAACTAAAAAATGACCAAATGTGGTCCTAAAAATGGGGAGTAGCATATTGTTCGACGCACCTTCCAGGCTACGTCGCAAAAAAATAAAATCTCTTGATTTTAACCGCTGATAAAATCAAACGTTTTGCTAAACAAATATCTGTCATAAAAACCTTATCTTGGTAGTTTGTACCAGTTATTAAGGTTGTCAGTAATCAGTAAAATAAATTATCAACGCCCTTCAGAATTGTTGCCTGCAATCTATATCAAAAAAAGTGCATAGCACCGATATTTCTGTAGTCATTAAATATCATTGATTATTCTTTCCAGCCATTTCAACATGGATATCATAATCAACATAGAAACCAGGCAAACTGCCACAAATACGCACCATGTCAAGGCAACGGGTAAATTTTTATACAAAACTGCTCCGATAAATAACAATTGATTGCCAATAGCGGTGGCTGCCAACCAACCTCCTTGCATAATTCCTTGATATTGAGGTGGAGCTACTTTGGAAACAAATGAAATGCCTAATGGACTGATAAATAGTTCAGCTACTGTTAGAATAAAATAAGTACCTAATAACAAAAAAGGTGTAACACGTTGTGAATCAGGCAAACCACCCAATTCAGCTAATTCATTTTTTGCGGGTAAACCTATCGAACCAATTGTCATAAGAATATAAGCAGTAGCAGCTATTCCCATTCCGAAAGCAATTTTTCGAGGTGTGGAAGGTTCTTTTCCTTTATTCCGTAAGGCAGCAAAAATTGCCATAATTGCCGGTGTTAAAATAACTACAAAAAAAGGATTGATGGATTGAAAAATTTCAGCACCTCGTAAAGTGGTAAATCCCAAAGGAATAGATATTTTGCTTAAATCGGTATAATCTTTTGCAAAAAATGTCAGCGTTAATCCATTTTGATGAAAAGAAAACCAGAAAAATATTACGACGGCAAAAACTGCAAACAAAGCATACAAACGTTGTTTAATTTCTTTACTGTCAAGTGGTTGAAAGTTTTTTTCTTCAGTAGAATTTTTAATAATTTTCTGGGGATCAGGGAAATATTTTTTATTGACTATAAAAATCACCAGCGAAATCAGCATGGCTGCAATGGCAATGGCAAAAGCATAGTGAAAGCCTGTTGTGAAAAGGCTCAAGTATTGATTGGCAAAAGCCGTTAAATCATTGCCTGTATAACCTGCTTGAGTTGCTAAATGCTGAAAACGAAGGGATGCTTCAGAAGAAATAACTCCATTGAGCTGATCATGACAAAGAGCTGGCAAATCAGGATGATAATCAAAACCATGAGAGGTAAGCCACCAATTTCTCATTCCTATGGCCGCAAAAGGTGCAAAAATAGCTCCAACATTAATAAACATATAAAACAAAGAAAATCCTTCGTCACGCATTTTTGAAAATTGCTCATTGTCATACATTTGTCCGACAAGGGCCTGCAAGTTTCCTTTAAAAAATCCATTACCAAAAGCAATGGTAAGCAAGCCAAAGCAAGTTAATCCAAGATATAATTTAAAGGAACTTGATGGAACAGGAGTAGGCGTTGGTATAGCCAGTAAAAAATAACCCAATGACATAAGCACCAAACCCAATAAAATGGTTCCTTTGTAATTTTGACGTTTGTCAGCAATCAACCCGCCAACAAATGCTAAAATATAAATGGAAAAATAAAATACAGAATAAATTATGCCCGCTTTCGTTTCGTCGAGACCATATTTTGCCATTAAAAACAAAGATAAAATTGCCATCATGGTATAAAAACCGAAACGTTCACCCATATTGGCTAACGACGCTGCTAACAAACCTTTTGGTTGATTTTTGAACATAATTTTAGTGTTTATAATGGTAATATGACTGGAAACTTGCTTGCGAAAATAAACAAAATTTAAACTTAATACAATATATCATTAAAGTTTTGTTTTTAGTGGAATTTATACCCTGTTAGAAAGTTTTCCTCATAATAAGATTTGAAAATTGGCATCATTTTCATTCAACCAATTATTCATTTTCAGTATAACCATTACATGCGACGGATCTACAATTTATTCATTTTTACCGAATTCCCCATTATTCGGCATAGTCTCCAGGCTACGTCGCATAAAAAATAAAATCTCTTGATTTTATCTGTCACAAATCCGACAGGACGATGTTATTTTCGATTATAATCTTTCCTGCTTTTTTATTTCGTTCAGTTTTCAATAAGCTAATAAGGTTTGTTTTGTGAGGATTTGTTTTGTTATTAAGGTTGTCAGCAAAATAAGGTTGAATAAAACTACGTCACGGGACAGTCATATTTTTTGAATTGACATTAGCCGGTGAGCCGAAAAATCAGAGAAGTTGGCGTTAAAAAATCTTTTTTGTTTGAGCTCCACAAGGAGCGAGTTTAAAAGATTTTAGCCAACGAACGCCAATTTTTCGTGCGAAGCGGGTAGAGTCTTGACCTTTTTTGCTTACTTTTTTATGTCAAGATAAAAAAGTAAGTGGGGTTTTGGGCAAAGCCTCATATCTTTGTTCGACGCACCCTCCAGGCTACGTCGCATAAAAAATAAAATCTCTTGATTTTATCTGTCACAAATCCGACAGGACGATGTTATTTTCGATTATAATCTTTCCTGCTTTTTTATTTCGTTCAGTTTTTAATAAGCTAACAAGGTTTGTTATGTGAGGATTTGTTCTTGTTACTAAGGTTATAGAAAAATAAGGTTGAAAAATTATTGTACAAAATTGTCATTCATTATTTCACCGGGTTTCACAGAGAAGGCGATGAGTAACCCAGAGAAAAGATCTATTTTTACCATTCAAAATTATCTCGTGGCGGCAAATTGTTCCTGTTTTAATAAAACCTTATCAAAAATATTTAACATGAATAATGTATAAATGTCATTAATTGCCTAAAAATTATTGAATTACATATACTTTTCCACCGCCTGAATAATGAACAAATTCAGGAGCGTACATACATTGAATGGAAGCAATGCCATTGGAGAACGTTCCCGAATTGTTTATCCAGCTTTCGTATTCTAAAACATACGTTCCCTTCGGCACAAAATTGAAAAAGAATTGGGTAGATGCATCTTTGCTGGACTGATAATAACAAATTCCTTCTTTCCAGCGACAGCCCGAAATGGGTTGAAGTGGCTCCAAACAAGCAGCTCGTATATCTTTTATGGCTACAAATTCAAAATTTCGATCGGCAGTCACAACCAACCGAGTAATAATTTTGTCACCTTTTTTAAGTTCTGTTTGTTCAACAGGAATCATGTTTTTTCCTTGCGGAGTTAATTTTTCTACAAACAATTTCTTCTCTATTTTTAATGAATTTCCTTGATTTTCAATGGTTGTAAAATCTTGATCATGCTGCCAGTACATTGCCCCCCAACCAATTCCTTTGCTGCTTTTTTCAATGGTGATCTTACCCATTGATGGAGATATTTTTTCTGCCGGGAAAGTGATTTTGAAATATTGTGTTCCTGCTTCAACAGCCTCTGGATGCAACGTTTCATTTCCTATTTGAATTTTTACTTTTCCATCAGTTGTCAAATCAAATTCTTTGCCCGACAGCAAAGCATAAATGGCATTGATGGTGGAAAGCGGTGAATCCCATCGCTGCGTTTGTTTTTGTTTTAACAACCAGATTTTCATTTCTTCAATAGCTGGATCATTTGCCCTTATTTCAGAAAAAGCTTCTATAATAGCTACTTGAACACCAATAGGACGTTCGTTCCAGAAATATCCAGCTTTGTTTTGCGCCCAATACATTCCTTCTGTTTCACTTTTCAATGCATTTTCTTTCAGCGAATTTAAAATATCGTTTGCTAGTTGATCTTTTTTGTTTCTATGTGCAATAATGGCTGTTATGGCTTTCCCAAATAGCGTCTGTTTTGTCCAGTATTTTTCTGCTTGAAAAGAAAAATAATTTACAGCTTCAGCAGTAGTATCAGACAAGGAAATTTCTGGAAATTCAGAGCGAACATACAGGTAAAAGAGTTGAAGCGGCTGAATACAATTTTCATTCAGATAGTTTTTGTTGTTCTTTTTCAATTCAAAAAAGTCATGGGTTATTTGTAAATCCAGATAATTTATAGCTGAATTGACTGATGATTGCAATTTTTCATCAAACTTACTATTGGTCAATCGTCTTAGTTTACCTAAATTGAGTAATATTTCCAGCGTGATATATCTATCTTTCGGTATTCCTTTAAACCACGAAAAGCTACCATCCGCATTCTGGAATTGTAATAATTTGTCCAGATATTGCTGAGCATTATTTTTTTGCATATTCAAATCAAATAATAGAGCAATTCTTTTCTTTTGTTCTGTTTCATCTCTGGCTTCGAGCACCCACGGCGTTTCTTCCAGCAGCAGATTTTTCAACTCTTTATTTTTTCCCAGATTCGATAGCAAAGCTTCCTTGCTGGTAGGAGAAGTTTTCCATTGATCAAAAATAGCAGCAATTTTTGGATAACTTGAAACAATAAATCCCGCCAATGAATTTACATAATAAGCTGAAAGATAATCAATTGCATTTTCATTTTCTGGTGAAGACAATGCCGGTAAAGCTTGAACGGCATACCAAATAGGTTGGTCTGAAAATTCAAATGAAAGTCTTTTTGTTTCTGTTTTGGAATAATTTCGGATAAAATTATCAAAAGTAAAAGTACGTGTTTGTCCTCCGCGAACGGTAACAGGCAAACTTTCCGTCATCAAGATTCTGTCAGGCAAAATGGGTAAATATTTTTGTTCGCCGTCACTGAAATTTTCACTTTGAGCCACGACTTTACAAATTACCAAATCGAAACCTGTAAATTGTGATACTTTCCATTCTACCACTCTGGTTTGTTGAGGTGTAAGCACTATTGTTTTTGATGCTACATCAGGCAGAGAAATATTTTGTTCTGTTTCGGGTTGCAACATTTCAAAAGTTACTTTTACCGTTTGATTTTCATGGGTCAAATTTACCACATTAGCAGTCAACATCAACGTATCACCTCGATGTACAAACCGTGGCAAATTCATTTGAACCATCAATTCCTTTTGAACAACAACTTGCGTATCAGCTTGTCCGAAGTATAAATCGGGCGTATGAGCCAGCATTTTAATGTCCCATCGGGTTAAACTTTCCGGTACCGTAAAGGAAAATTTTACATTTCCCAACGAATCTGTATGCAATTGGGGATAGAAAAAGGCTGTTTCATTAAATTCACTGCGAATTTGAACAGGTTCTTTGGCTAAATCAGTTGTTTCAAGTTCTTCATTTATAATACCAAATGGTTTTGCACCAGCAATTTGATCACTTTGATTCAACAATACTTCTTGTTTCTGAACTGGTAAACTTCCCATCCTCATGGGTCTTAGGTAAGGAACATTTGACAATAAACTCAAACCAAACCAATTGATTTGATCCAATTCAAAATTTTTTACAGGCAAAAAATCAGTTTTAACACTTACAAAATCCCTCTCCTGTTCTTCAACCCTGCATTGCCAAATGGGTGAAGGAACAAAAGTTTCTTGATAAACGGGATAAAAATACCAATTATGCGGATAAATAGCATCCAGCGAAGCATCATACATGGTTGTAAGCAATTCAGCAGTTTTTCCACTGTTTTTTAGTTCTGGTATTGTTACTGTCCATTCTGCAGTTTCGTTTGGTGACAATTTATCCCTGAAAACGCTAAAGAAAGGCGTTAATTTATTTTCGGATTTTTTTTGTTTAAGAGAAATTTGTTTCCTGAAAATTTTCTCATTCTTCACGAAAGTAAACATAACTGTTACTCCACCTTCTTTTATCGTCGCAAAAGGTATTTCAAAAGTTTTAATTTCATTGTTAAATTTTATCCATTCGCTTTCCAGCGTTTTATTACCACGCATCAACTCATAAAGTATTTCTGTATCGGTAGTAGAAGTCCCAAAATAAATTTTTGCATTTTCATTAGGTGCTACTTCTGTTTTGGGTGATATAAGCCATGTATAAGTTTTTACGGGAGGACGTTTATCCGTTAAACTGTAAAGAACAAAATCTTTTTCCAGTTTTACTTCTTTTCCTTTTGTATCGAAAGCAGTAAAAATAATCCGATAACGACCTGATTTATAATGACGAAAATCAAATTCCAGTTGTTTGTTACTGGTTTCAAAAATACCGTCAGCTATTTTAGTTAAAACCCGATCAGAATTTGTTTTAATGTCAGCATCTTCTTCTTCAAAATCTACCGAAGCAGACAATTGATAAATAGCATAATTCAATTTACCATCGATTTTATTGCCATTGAGCGTTTCCAGACTAACATTTATACACAATTTTTCTGCTTTATCCCATTTTGGGGGAACTTCTGCTAAAATGAAAAGTGATTTGTCACCCACTGAAATGGTTTGCTGAGCTTGTTGCGTTTCACCTTTTGTATCGGTGATAGAAACATAAATGGTATATGTATAATATTGCTCCTTTTTCTTCTGATCTTTTAAGGGAATAAAATTGATTTCAAAATTTCCATTTTCATCCGTAGTAGTTTTTCCATTGGCTACTTCCTTCACTTCAGGATACCACCATAAATAGTGATTTCTTCGTACAATTCGGTAAGTTACGTTGGCTTGAACTACAGGATAACCTGCATAAGCAACGGCATTCCCTTTCAGCAAAACGTTTTCTCCAAAAGAAATTTCCGAAAGAGGTTTTTCTATCTTTATTTCAAAAGTAGGACGCTTGTATTCTTCCACTTGAAAAGAGGCAGAAAATCCACTGCACTCGAGCGTGAAAGTTCCGTTTAATCCATTTTCTGGTAAAATAAATGCTCCTGTAAAAGAACCAAACTCGTTGGTAGTAAATGTTTTAGAATTAATTTTTTGATGATTGGCATCAAAAAGCGATACTTCATATTTTGAAAATTTGTCAATTTCTTGACGCTTGGCATTTAAAAAATAAGCAATGCCTTTAAAGTAAACCGTTTGTCCAGGACGATAAATGGAACGATCGGTAAAAAGACTTACCTGAACTTTTTCTGTTGCAGTACGTTGAGGTTCGTAAAATTGCACAAAAGAAACCGTCGAAAAATAGCAGTCTTCGCCTTTTTCGAAAAATAAATTTGTCTGAAAATATGTACTTTTTGTTGGAATAAAGCAAAAACCATTTTTGTCTGTTTCGGTTTGGTGCAATAACTGCGATTGATATTCTTTGCCATTCCATTTAAAGTCGTAAGTTTTTACCTGAACATCAGAAATTCGTTTGCCTGTACATCTATCTAAAGCATAAATACTCTGATTATCAGGTCGATTACTTCTTGTAAGACAAGTAAAATCTGAAACGACAAAAGCTCCCAAAGCAGCTTCACTTTCAGAAAGATTTTCATTTTCAGCAACTTTTATTTCATAAATTCCATAGTTTTTGGTTTGAAAAGTAAAAATAGTATCTACGGTACTAAAATTTGAATCAGGTTTAAGATGACATTCATATTTTTCGAGCAAAACTTTCTCTGGATACATTTCGTCCCTATCCTTTTTATTTTTTTGAAAAGTAACATATTCCAGTGCTGAAGCATTCACTCGATAAAGGTGAATAGTCAAAGAAGAAATATTGCTGCTTGAAATTTTTAAAGCAACATTGGCATTTGGCTTAACGGTAGCTGGATAAGCAATACTTAAAGTTTTTTGGGTAATTTCCCTTTGAATATTCTTCAATAGATTAATTCGCTTATAATCAGGAAAAAATGAAATGCCTTTCTCACAAACCTGATAAGCCAAGCGACGGTAAAATTTATTTTCGTCACTTTCAGTGCTTTTTTGCAGGTAATAAGTTGCTTTTTCTGCCAGCACTTCAATTACCAGCGGATTTTGTGCATAATTTTTTTCAAGATTTTCAAGAGCCTGCAAATATTTTTCTTCCTTGTTTGTTTGCTGATAAAGATAACGCAATCGATTCAAGTCGTTGTAAATTAATGCTTCCGTATTTTTTTGGGTCAAATGAAAATGAATCAGTCGTTGATACGTTTTTAGGATTTGATTTTCAACCGATTTTTCATATTCCGGATCAAGTTTTAACGTGACAAAAGTTGCAGCATCAGAAAAATACTGATCGTCATTCAAAGGATTTTCTATGACAGCTGCCTTTTTTATGGAACTTAAAATATCGATTTTTCTGTGACAAAGCAAATCAAACAAAGTAGGAGCAAAGAGCTGACTGTCTTCACCTTTTAGCAATAAAGGTTCAAATTTGGACGAAGAAGTATTTTTCAGGATATCTTCATTTTGCAGCAAAGCATTCAGCAGACTGCAAATTTTATCAAAAAAGATATTTTTTGACCATTCATTCATATTTTCAGGTACGTAGCCAACAATTTCAGTTCGTTGGTTGATACGAAAAGACTGACTCAAATAATATTGAGCATACAGTTCGGCAGTCATGGAATAAAGCAGCGATTTTTCTGCAATGTCGGAAGCATTGTCAGCCGAATTTTCAAATTCCTTGATCAGTTGGGGAGCGCGATCAGGATCTTTTTCCAGTGTGAAACGAATTTTGTAAAGGTTAGCTTTGATAACTTCTATAGAATTGTTTTGCTTTTTTGCTTCTTTCAGAATGGCATCTACTTCTTTCAGCGCCGATTCGGGCAACTGTTTTTCAGCCAGTTCTTCCACTTTTTTCCAGCGTTCGTCAAAGGAAACAGTCGGTTGCTGAAAGGCAGCAAAAGCAGCTACAACAAAAGCTACTGTAAGCAATAAGAAAGAAAACTTTTTCATGAAGAAGAAATTTTAAACGGAAATTATTTTTGTGAAGCGAATAGAAGGACAAATTTAGTACCAAAATCGGTAGGAAAAAATTTTTTGAGCAGAATTCAGTACGGAAAAATTGGTTTTAAAGAGCCACAGTGTGCAACGAAGCAGAAAAGATTCACTTTGTCTCCAGGTCATTGACCTATGGTTATGGAGATTATTGCCTTTCAGGCAAAACTGCTTTGTTATTATTGAACATAATACATTTTTTTTAGTAATATTCCGGCTTGAAAAGCCGAATTTTCATAACCGCCTTTGCTCCCGCTGATTTGTAATCGGTAGTTTTTGCTAAAGCAATTCATATCAGCATTATATCTAATCCTTTTCCTCATAAATCATTTTTCTACAGCCTGAAAAAAGCGTTTTACGCCTAAAACGGTTGGTGGTATGGCCAGTCAAGGATTACAGGCTACTTTCCTGTCCAACTGCACCGAAATTTGAGCGGGCTACAACGTTTGAATAACCACTGAAACCCTTATGGCATATAACCTTTGTTAGCGCCTAGTGTTCTGTCTTCCAGTTTTGTAAACCATTGTCAATATTCAGTTTCCGTTTCATTGTCATTTTACTTTCTTGTCTTTCTGTGTCGGCAAATTTTTTAAACAATCTCTTTTTGTGTGCCGGATTTGCAAGTTCTTTGACAAAGCTTTGATTGAGGGTTGGCTCGTGGGTCTTTGGCAATGCACTTGCAAATGGCGTTGGCTAATTATATCGGTGGAAGCCCCAATTCCTTTAAAAATTGATTGTGTGTCTCTCTTGCCTTATTAATTTCTTTGTCAAGGTCAACCAGTTTTTTGTTTACTTCTTCCAAGTCAATTATTTCTTCGTCTAAAGAGGTGCTTACATAGCGTGAGATATTCAGGTTGAATTCATTTTTCTCGATTTCGTTCATGGTTACTCTGCGGGAGTAACGGGTTTCTTCCCTGCGTTCTCTGTATGTGTCAACAATTTTGTCAATATGTTCGGGGAGCAGGATATTCT
>JAGPGD010000001.1 GCA_018056165.1 Paludibacteraceae bacterium
ATATACTATGACTCCCTTGCCGATTCTCCATCTCATTTTTTATGGCAAATTTAATAAGAGTTTTATTAAAACTAAAGTCTTGCACTAAAAGTGCATAGTTTTAAACTAACGTGCTTGAAAAATAAAATGTTCTTTACTTTTTGTAAAATATAAAATATGGGTATGAGCCCGATTAAATTTTTTTCTTTGATTTTGTCCAAAAGTATAATACCCAATAATCCAATTGCGGAAATTAAATCCTGTTTTTTTTAAAATAATATTGATTTCAGCAGCGAATTCATCACCTATTGCTATATAAATAGAACCATTATCTTTAAGCAATCGAAAACACTCTTTTATCCAACTTTCAGACCAATGATAATAATCATCGTATGACATGTTATCGTTGTGAATATCATATTTTATACCAATGTTAAAAGGAGGATCTGCAAAAATTAAATCTACTGTTTTTTCTGGTAAATTTTTTTATTTTAAATGGTACGAATATTTTACGCCAAGTATGTATTTGCCGGAGTAATCTGCTTCGTCTGTTCCCAGTTCTTTATTATAAACGCCAAAAACATTGATGCTGTTGTACTTGTTCAACTTGTATTTCAAGGAAAGTGTATAACGCAATTTGTCGAAAGCATTCCCGTCGGGATCATTCAAGGTATAATACGTCTTAAATTTAAATTCAGGGGTTAATTTGCATTTGGGTATATTGTATTCAACTTCAACAGAATTTTTCCACATTGAAGCAGGATTAACTTTATAGGTATCGATGGTTCCGTCATCTCTGATTCTTTTGCTGTCGTTTTTGGTTGTAACCTGTAATCCCTCGGATAAACCAAACAGGAAATTGCCGAATTTCTTTGTGCCTGAAATACTTCCCGTAAATCTGTGGCGAAAGTGGTAATTATTATATTTTTCATCCAAAACATTCATAAACAGATATTCCAACCCAACTTTAAGGGGCTCAATGATCTTATATTCCGCTCCTAATCCGATGTCCCAGCGATTGATTAATTGAACTCCTGAAATGGTTCGCAATTCCGTTCCTGCTTCAAAAGTCCATTTATCGACTTTTTTGTCGATGGTGAAGCTTGTCCATGTGCCAAACTGATTTTGAGCCTGAATGCCGATGCAGATAATCAACAATATTATTACAACACTTTTTTTTACCATAAAAAAAATTATTTATTTATTCGTAATTACTATTAACCGACAAAAATCAGAATTTGTTGGTTTTAATTTTTAAATAATTGAATAATAGTTTATTATGCTAATAATTTTTCATTTTTCAAAAACCTACCCTCTAGAATAATATCAATTGTAAGTTCGTCGGGCTTTTGTTTTTATTCTTTTTTCGTTTTGTATATGCCTGTCTACCTTCGGTTACTACCCAATTCAAATCTAAATGACTTATCAAGTGTATTCGTATTAATGCTGCAATAGTGGAAAAGGCCTTTTTACTTTTCGATAAAACACTTATTACTTGAAGTAGCAAATGTGCTATCAGTGTACACCAAACCTGAGTCTTTATACCATTTTCTGTCTCAGAATAGAAAAAATGCAATTGAAAATTTTGTTTCAGTTTTTTAAATGTCAACTCTATTGTCCAACGATACTTGTATATCAAAGCTACTTCTTCAGCTATTATTTCCCAATTATTGGTTATGAACTTGTATTTTCGCCCTTTCTCATTTTTGTAATAAACCAAACGCAAACAAAGTGTTTCCCTTTGTTTGTTTTCCTTATAATCCAAGTGTATGTGCTCTACTCTGTAAACACCAAATTCTTCTTTTGAAAGCGTTTTCTCAAACAAAACCTCTTGTACTTGTTTCTTGGCATTGTCTTTCAGACGACAAACAAAATTTACTCCTTCCTCGCTCCACGCAGCAAATTGAAGATAGTAATTGTAGGCTTTGTCGAAAACTAACATACTTCCCCTGCAAGGATGCAAAGATGTCAAAAACTTCTTGTCGTGCATCTTTGCTTCACTAATTTTCGCAAAAACAGGCGTCTCGCTATATACATCGGTCAGCATGTGTACTTTCAACCCTCCTTTCTTCTTCCCTTCTCCTTTTGGATTCCCGCCTATTCCTTTCATTATATCGGAAAAAAGAGTGATAGTAGTTGAATCGAATGCGTAAAACTTTTCAAAACTGACCTTTTCTTTTTGGCTGACCGACAAAACAGGACGAAAATATCTGATTAACTCAAAATAATACAGTCGGAAAACTTCTTCATTACGATCCCGTAAACCATCTCCTGCCGTGCTTTTGGAAGGTGCACAATCCATTCCTAAATAATTTAGCTTGCCTGATAACACCCGCATCCCATCACAAACTTCACCTATCCCAAAAAGCATTACAATCAATTCATCCCACGAAAAAAATGTCTTGTAATAACGGTCACTACCATATGTCTTCACTAACATGTCAAACTGCTCACGTGGCAACATTTTTATTATTTGTTTGAATATCGGCTGACTGACTAAATTTTTTGTTGTATCTTTACCCATGGTTGTTAATTTGATTTTGGAATACAAATTTACAACCTGGGGACGAGACTTCCATCTTGTCCATTCCTTTTTACTTAATTTTTTTGTCGGTCAGTAGTGATAAATGATGAAACATTGATTAATAAATTATTTTTATTTTTTAAATATGAAGATATTACAAAATATCTAAATTTGAAAAACTTTCTGCAAGCGAGTTTGTTAAAGCTTGCAAAAATTGAATAGTTAAAATTTTAAAAAAATTATAGCCCATGAAAAAAATTATTTTTCTTTTTACAATAAGCCTTTTCTTGGTTTCTTGCCATTCACATGATTTTTTCAAAGTTCAAGGAACAGTGACAGGTGCCAAAGGTGAAAAAATATATATAGAACACAACAGTTTAACAAAAGTAATTCCTTTAGATTCGGTAAAATTAAGTTCAAAAGAAAGCTTTTCTTTTAAAATTCATCGTCCTGAATATCCTGATTTTTACCGTTTAAGATTGAACAATCAATTTATTGTTTTTGCTGTTGATTCTTGTGAAGAAATTACAATTCATGCTGATAGCAAAAGTTTTACAAAAAATTATACCATTACAGGTTCAGAACCATCGAAGCAAATCCAGCAACTTCACTTGTCCTTAATGAAAATTCAGGAGAAAATAAATACTCTTTCTTCAAATTTACCGCCTGAAAGGAAAGATTCCTTTATTTCTGAAATTAAAAACGACATTGAAAAACATAAGGAACTCGCAAAAAACATAATTTTCCAAAATCCTCGTTCTACGGCTGCTTATTATGCTCTTTTTCAGAAATTGAACAATACTTATCTTTTTTCTCCTTATGTAAAAGAGGATCGACCTTATTGTGCTGCTGTTGCAACTTCCTATCATACTTTTATGCCCGAGTATGAAAGAAGCAAAAATTTATATGCCTTAGTAATGGATGCCATTACAAAAGAACGTAAAGCAATTAAAAACGAAGAATGGGAGAAAGTTTTGGAAAAGAACGGAAAAGGATATATAGACATCGTTTTAAAAGACTCAAAAGACAAGATCCGAAAGCTTTCAGAACTGGAAGGGAAAGTGGTCTTGATTGATTTTTCCACTTATGAGACGAAGGAAAGCATTGAATATACTTTTGCTTTACGCGATTTATATAATAAATATCATTCACGAGGTTTTGAAATTTATCAAGTTTCTCTTGATCAAAACAAAGATCGCTGGAAGCAAGCTGTTGAAAATATTCCCTGGATTTGTGTGAGAGATGAAAACGGATCTCAAACACCTTATGTATTATCATACAACGTTACTTTTATCCCAACCAATTTCTTGATGAATAAAAAGGGTGAAATTATTGCTCGTGATTTGGACTTTAAACAATTAAGCCAAATGATTGATAACCTTTTATAAAGTTGTTTTTTCTTACAAAAAGAAAATGATAATCTCTCTTATTTTATTGAAAAATGATTAAAGATTTTATTAAAGAAGCGGCTGCTTCATTAGGTTTCGATGCTTGTGGAATTGCACGAGCAGAAGAATTGAAAGAAGATGCTGATTTTCTTAATCGTTGGTTAGAAGCTGGTTATCATGGCGAAATGTATTATATGGAACAAAATTTTGAGAAAAGAATCAATCCTCAAAAATTAGTACCGGGTTGTAAAACGGTAGTAGTAACTTTATTAAACTATTATATTGATTGCTCCTCTCCTACTGATGCTCCCCGAATTGCCAAATATGCTTATAGTGAAACTGATTATCATAAAGTAATAAAGCAAAAGTTACGACAATTGGAAAATGAAATAAAAAATAAATTTGGTGAAAATTGTTTTTCAAAAAAGTTTCAGCATGTTTTTGTTGATTCCGCTCCTATTCTGGAACGACGTTGGGCTGAAAGAGCAGGTTTAGGATGGTTAGGGAAAAATACTCAATTAATTCATCCGGGCTTAGGAAGTTATGTGTTTATTGGAATTCTATTGTTAAACGTAGAGGTTGAGCCAGATCTTCCTATTTCGTCTCATTGTGGAAAGTGTAAATTATGTTGGGAAGCTTGTCCTACAAAAGCATTATCTGAAAATGGTTTGGATGCTCGCAAATGTATTTCTTATCTTACTGTAGAATATAAAAAAGAAATACCACCAGATTTTCAAAATTGTTTGGCAGGTTTTATTGCCGGTTGTGATATTTGTGCAGAAGTTTGTCCCTGGAATAAAAAATGGGCAGTTTCACACAATCATGATGAATTAAAGCCCAATTCTCATATTTTAAATTGGAAATATGAAAATTGGGAACATCTTTCTCCTGCTGATTTTGAAGAAATATTTCACTATTCTGCTCTACAACGAATAGGTTTTAAAAAATTAAAAGATAATATTCATTTTTCAAAAAAGTTTGATGCTCTCTCAAAAAATAAAAAAAGTTCAAAAAATTGTGTTTTCGCAAAAACCAATAAAAACAACTAAAAATAAACTTTATACAACTACAATTTTTCTTTCATTACGTAAAAATTAGGAAGTTCCGAATTAATCAAAATTTTGCCAAAATATCTCTTATTAAGAGCACGGTTTAAATTCCCAACGAGAGTTGTACTGCCTCAATTTTTTTGTTGGCAGCAGCTTCGGCAGCATCAAAATCATTCCTGTTATTTATTTTTCCATGAACTTCAATATAGAATTTAATTTTGGGCTCTGTTCCTGAAGGTCTGATAGAAATTTTCGTGTCATCTTCCGTAAAATATTGCAAAACATTTGAAGTAGCTGGCATTTTTAAATCAGTTTCTTCGCCTGTTATTATATTCTTCATTTTCAAAATCTGAAAATCTTTAATAATTATTACTTTCGATCCAGCAATTTCTTTAGGAGGATGGTTTCTGAAATTCATCATCATTTGTTCAATTTCATCGGCACCTGTTTTTCCTTTTTTAACAATGGAAATGCCTTTTTCTTTTGAATAACCATATTCAATATAAATATCCTGCAACAATTCAAAAAGGGTTTTTCCATTATCTTTTGCCCAAGCTGTGATTTCAGCCATTAAAGCACAACAAGAAACAGCATCTTTATCTCTAACAAAATCAGCAGGCAAAAAACCATAACTTTCTTCGCCACCTCCAATATAATTTTTCTTACCTTCATTTTCACGAATCACAGAAGCAATCCATTTGAAACCAGTGTAACAGTCGAAACATTCAATTCCATTTTTCTCTGCAATGTTCTTTATCACTTCAGTGGTAACAATGGTTTTTACTACATAATCTTTCCCTGTTAATTTCCCAAGTTCCTTTTTCCGGTGAATCAAATAATAAATAAATAAAATAGCCGTCTGATTACCGTTTACTAATATCCACTCGTTTTTATTGTTTTTTATAGCTATTCCCACTCTGTCTGCATCAGGATCGGAAGCCATTGCTATATCAGCATCCACTTCCCTTGCTTTTTTTACAGCCATTTCCATAGCAGCCGGCTCTTCTGGATTAGGAGAAATAACTGTTGGAAAATCGCCACTTACCACATCTTGTTCAGGTATATGAATTATGTTTTCAAAACCATATTCTTTTAGAGCACGAGGAATTAATTTAATGCCAGTCCCATGAAGAGGAGTATAAACAATCTTCAAATCTTTATGACGACGAATAGCTTCAGGTGATAAGGAAATAGTTTTTACAGCTTCAATAAATACCTTATCAATTTCTTCACCAATAATTTGAATTAAGTCAGGATTACCGGTAAATTTTATGTCGTCAATATTAGTAATTTTATTCACTTCTGCAATCACATTTTCATCATGTGGTGGAACCAACTGGGCTCCATCGCTCCAATAAGCTTTGTAACCGTTGTATTCCTTTGGATTGTGTGAAGCTGTAATAATGATGCCGCTCTGGCAACCCAGATATCGAATGGCAAAAGAAGTTTCTGGTGTGGGACGCAAATCATCGAACAAATAAACTTTTATTCCATTGGCCGAAAAAATATTGGCGGAAACTTCTGCAAATCGCCGACTATTGTTTCGACAATCATAACCAATGACGACACTAATTTGAGGTATTTCAGGAAATTGCAGCTTCAAATAATTGCTCAAACCTTGTGTAGCAGCTCCTACAGTGTAAATATTCATCCGATTACTCCCCGCTCCCATAATTCCTCGCAAACCACCTGTCCCAAATTCGAGATCTTTATAAAAAGCTTCAATCAATTCTGTTTTATCTTCGGCAGACACCATCCGACGTACTTCTTTTTTTGTTTCTTCATCATAATTACCATCTAGCCACCTTTGAGCTTTTTCCATTACTTGCTTTAATAAAACATCATTTTCCATATTTCATATTTTTTAAATTGTTATCAAAAATTAAAGATAATACTTTTTGCTTTCAGATACAAAAACTGTGTTATCTCTTAATATTTGGCAATTCCAACTCATAACCTTTTTTTCGGTCTTCATTTTTTAACATAAATCCAACCACAAGTGCCAATATACCAAAAATCATAAATACCAAACTTGCATAAGTATAATTATAACGTAACGCAATTTTATGCTGAACGATTTCCTTAGAATCTATTTTTACACAAATTTTTTCAACAATTTCTTCCTTTTCTTTTTTATTTTCAGGTAATTCTATTTGTTGAAGGGCTTTCAGATTTTCTTCAACTATTTTGTTTTTAAAGAAAGCAAAGCCTGCGGTATCATTAACTGCTTCATAATTAGTGTTTATTAAAATATTATTAATTAAATTAGTAGTAGTTTTATCCACAGCTTTTTCCAATTCAATTTTATTTAATTGCAATACCGGTTGTAATTGCAAATAAGTTTCACTAATACTATTTTTTATCATTTCTTTTGCTTTTGAAACGGTAGGATTGGTATTGTTCAACACTATGCCAATAAGCAATGGAACCAGCATCAATCCCCAGTTTTGTATCCAAAATATCAAAGCATAAGCTGTCCCAAGTTGACGTTCAGGAATAATTTTTGGGACAGAAGGCCACATTGCCGATGGAACCAATGATAAAGCTATTCCCAAAATAATTGTCACAATAATAGCCAATAGCCAGTGATTGAAAAAAGGAATAGAGAAAAAACCATGTACAATAATTAATAAAGCAGCACCAATAATCATAATGGTAGCTCCTTTTCCTTTTCGGTCATAAATATTTCCAAATAAAGGGGTTAAAAAAAGAGTACCCAGTGGTAGGACGCTGGGAATTAATCCTGCCAAATTCGGATCAACACGGTATTTATTGATTACTAAATCAGTTGCAAACTTAATCCATGGGAAAACAGCGGAATAAAACAACACACAAAGAATAGCTATAAGCCAGAAACCCTTATTTTTAATGATAGTAAATACATCTGAAACTTTAAAAGGTTCTTCTTCCTCTTTTGGCAAATCAGCTTCTGAAGCTTCCAACTTTTTATCCATCTGAACATAAACTATATAAGCAATCAAGCCAATACAAAGCAAAAGAACTCCAAAAAGAATAGGTACAGATACATCATTAAAATGTCTTGCAATAGGAAGAGGAATTGCCATTGCCAGCAAGGTTCCCAGACGAGCCGTTGCCATTTGAAGTCCCATAGCAAGAGCCATTTCTTTCCCTTTAAACCATTTTACGATCACACGTGAAACAGTGATGCCCGCAATTTCAACTCCGACGGCAAATGTTGCATAGCCTAATGCTGCAATTATTACTTGAGCTTTTATACCAAAAATCGGAGAAAGACCTTCCGGGAAAAAAGGTGATATAGCAAAATACTTAATTGAAGCACCTATCACCATTACTGAAGTCGCAGCCAACCCTGTGAACTTCACTCCCATTTTATCCAGGATAATGCCACCAAAAATCAACATCAATAGGAAAACATTGAACCAACCGTAGGCACTGGTAAAAATGGAATAATCAATATTGGTCCACAACAACTGACTTTCAAGTAAAGGTTTTAGAGGACTCATTGCATCGGCTATAAAGTAACCGCATAACATGGTAAACGATACAATGCCTAAAGCCGTCCATCTAACTAAGGAAGATTCTCGAAGCGAAACAGCAAACTTTTCTGACATAAAATTGTTTTTAATTAGGAAAATTCTAAAAGAAAAAGAGAATATTTACGTTTTTAGGGTTACAAAACTAATGAAAAAAATTTAATTGTTTTTTTACTTTTATTTAATAACTAACTTTCTTATTATGATAATCTTTAAAATTTTTTATTTTTGACAATATTTCACCTTGAAGTGACAAAATTACAGTATTTTACTATAAATGCCTACGGTATTATTTTTGATAGAAAATAAGAAATTTAATTCTTGATTCTGAGTAAACAAAAAAGAAAATAAAATTAAAAATCAAAAGTTAAAAACCAAAAAACATACAAGAAACATACAAACTCAACATTATTTCAATTATATTTGTAGCAAAGGAGAAAATCAATCATGATAGTTAATTATTCTGAACAATTACATAATGTATTTCAATACAGCGTCCAAGAAGCGGAACGATTAGGAAATAATTATCTTGGGCCTGAACACTTGTTATTGGGAATTCTTCGCAATGGAAAAGGTAAAGCCATCGATATACTAAATTATTCACAAATAAACGTATCGAAAATTAAACAAACCATTGAGAATCAAATACGTACTGATAAAGAACCTGATGGTGAAAAAATTCCTGTTTTAAAAAGTACAGAACGTATAAAAAAAATGATGGAATTGGAAGCCAAATCTTTGTCAGCCGAAACTGCTGATACAGAGCATTTGCTTTTAGCTATTTTAAAAGAAAAAGATAATCTGGCAGGTGAAATATTAAACGAAGAAAATCTTACTTATGAAATAGCAAAGTCATATATTGAACATTCTACTGACTTTCAGTTAAATTCAAGTTTCCAAGATGATGACGATGAGGAAGAGACTTTCCATAGCCAGCAAAAAAATATTTCTGGTAGCTCAAAACAAAGTGATACACCAGCATTGGATACTTTTGGAACAGATATCACAAAAGCTGCTATGGAAAATCGGTTAGATCCAGTGGTGGGAAGAGAAACTGAAATCGAACGTCTGGCTCAAATTTTAAGCAGAAGAAAGAAAAATAATCCTGTTTTGATTGGCGATCCAGGAGTTGGTAAATCAGCCATAGTTGAAGGATTGGCTTTACGAATTGTTCAACATCGTGTTTCGCGAATTTTGTTTGATAAGCGAATTGTAGCTCTTGATATGGCTTCTATTGTAGCAGGAACAAAATACAGAGGACAATTCGAAGAACGGATAAAAGCCATTTTAAATGAACTGGCAAAAAATCCTAATATCATTCTCTTTATTGATGAAATTCATACCATTGTTGGTGCGGGTGGAACGCCAGGATCATTAGATGCTGCAAACATGCTCAAACCAGCATTGGCGCGTGGCGAAATACAATGTATCGGTGCTACTACGTTGGATGAATATCGGCAAAGTATTGAAAAAGATGGTGCGTTAGAACGTCGTTTTCAAAAAATTATAGTAGAACCAACTACTTATGATGAAACTTTACAGATATTGAAAAACATTCAAGATAGGTATGAATATCATCATAACGTTCGTTACACGCCCGAAGCAATCGAAGCTTGTGTAAGACTGACTGATCGTTATATAACAGATCGCTGTTTCCCCGATAAGGCAATTGATGCTTTGGACGAAGCAGGTTCGAGAGTTCATATTGGTTCTATTTCTGTTCCTGCAGAAATAGAGGAACTGGAAAAACGAATCGAAGAGCTCAAGAAGCAAAAAATGAAAGTGCTTTCCGAACAAAAATATGAATTGGCGGGTCCCCTCCGCGATCAGGAAAAACAATACCAATATCAATTAGAAGATGCACTTAAACGTTGGGAAAGAGAATCACAACAACATCCTGAAATCGTTGATGAGGAAAAAGTTGCCGAAGTGGTTGCCATGATGACGGGTATACCTGTACAACGTATTGCTCAAGCTGAAGGATTGAGACTTCGTCAGATGCAAGAAGTTTTAAAAAGTAAAATCATTGGACAGGATGAAGCAGTAGAAAAAATTGCTAAAGCTATTCAACGAAATAGACTGGGATTAAAAGATCCTAATAAGCCTATTGGTTCATTTATCTTCATTGGACCAACAGGCGTCGGAAAAACTTATCTGGCAAAAATGCTGGCTGAATTTATGTTCGATAGTCCTGATGCGTTGATTCGTGTAGATATGAGTGAATATATGGAAAAATTCAGTGTGTCTCGTTTAATTGGCGCACCTCCAGGATATGTCGGTTATGAAGAAGGCGGTCAGTTAACTGAAAAAGTGCGTCGTAAACCTTATTCGATTGTATTATTGGATGAAATTGAAAAAGCACATCCTGATGTATTCAATTTGCTTTTGCAAGTAATGGATGAAGGACGATTGACTGACAGTTTAGGTCGAAGAATTGATTTCAAAAATACCATTCTTATTATGACCTCAAATGTAGGAACTCGTCAATTAAAAGATTTCGGTAAAGGAGTTGGTTTTAATACTTCTGAAAGTCCAGAAATGGATGCAGAATATTCGCAAGGTGTGATTCAAAAAGCATTAAGCCGTACCTTTGCACCTGAATTTTTGAACCGAATTGATGAAGTAGTGATGTTCAACCCATTGAACAAAGAATCTATCAAATTAATTATAGACTTGGAATTGAAAGTCGTTTACAATCGAGTCAAAGAAATGGGGTATCAACTCGAATTAACTCCTGCCGCAAAAGATTTTATTGCCGAAAGAGGTTATGATGCTCAATTTGGTGTACGTCCATTAAAACGTGCTATTCAAAAATACATCGAAGGCCAATTGGCTGATATTGTTTTATCGGGCGAAATTCATCCAGGAAATACTATTTTAATGGATATTGATACCGAAAATAATACGATAAAACCAAAAATTATAGAATCTACTCCCATCATAAATAACTAACCATTAGCTAAAAAGGTAAGGAGCTTTGATTATCAGAGCTCCTTACCTTTTTTACTGATTCGCCTCAATTGTCTTGACATAAATAAATAAAAAAATCAATACTGGTGCCCCATTTTAATTAAAATTAGTTCTTTTTACGTTCCTCACAAAAAGCAATAATTTTTTTCGCAGCTCGTTGGGCTGCTCCCTTGTCTCCCAGTATATTTTTTATTTCCTGATAACCTTCTTGAATTTTGATCCGATATGCTTCATCATATAAAAGCTTTTTCAATTCCCTTGCTAAATTCTCTACAGTAAAAAGATGGGCAATCAACTCTTTTACCACTTCTCTGCCAGCAATTAAATTCACTAATGAAATATATTTTACTTTAATAAAAATATTTTTTGCCCAATAAGCTAAACGGCCAAAAGCAACAGAATAAACTACCACTTGTGGTGTTCCAATTAATGCGGTTTCAAGCGTGGCTGTTCCAGAATTTACAATAGCAGCTTTAGCATGGAGTAATAATTGATACGTTTGTTCAAAAACAACTTTTATGTTTTTGTTTTTCAAAATAACTTGATAAAATTCTAATTCAATTCCAGGTGCTCCAGCAATAATAACTTGAAAATCAGTAAATTTAGAAGCTGTTTCTACCATTTTTGGTAAACAAGTACTTATTTCTTGTTTGCGACTACCTGCCAGTAATGCTATAACAGGTTTTTTCTCGATTCCATTAAAAAGACAAAAATCTTCAAAGGTTTGATTTTGGTTCAAGCTTGAAAAAACTGCATCAACAGTTGGATTTCCAACATATTCGACTTCATAATGATATTGAGCATAAAAATCAACTTCGAAGGGAAAAATAACCAGCATTTTATCAACATATTGCTTGATTTGCTTTATGCGGAAAGTTTTCCATGCCCACACTTTAGGCGAAATGTAATAACAAACAGGAAGCTGTAATTCTTTTTTGGCAAATTTCGCTATTCTTAAATTAAAACTTGGATAATCAATCAAAATAAGAATATCTGGTTGAAAATTTCTTAAAGTTTTCTTGCACTCTTTTAAATTATTCATCAATTTTTTCCCATTTTTTATCACAGCAATAAATCCCATAAATGCCATTTCGCGGTAATGTTTTACCATTGTTCCACCTTCAGCTTGCATAAGGTCGCCTCCTAAAAAACAAAATTCAGCTTTGGCATCCAAATTTTTTAATTCATGCATTAAATGAGCTCCATGTAAATCGCCCGATGCTTCACCAGCAATAAGAAAATATTTCATTTCAGTATCTTATAAAAACAATTTCGATAGGAATAGATAAGCTTAAAAATACTTTTTCCATTGAACAGTTAATAACTAATAGAAAAAACTAAACTTATTTAAGTTCTGAATATGTGAACATTACAATTTATTTTTTTAATTCAAGATTCTCTTTTCATTTATATAGATTGTAATTTGTGATTACATAAATCATTCCTTAAAAATAAATAAAATTATTGTAAATAAGAGTATTATGACATTTTATTTCGTAGAAAAATACTTAATATTATTAATATTATTGTAATCAATTTGTAAACTTTATATAACAAAAATTGAAAAGTATTTTTCATACGAAAAATTGTATAAATTTTCAATTTTTTACAGAATCCAGTTCCTTTTAAAATTATGATGTTTATTTTATAAGGATTCTATGCTTAACATTTAGGTTACTAACAAGTAAAAAAATAAACATAAATTGATTAATGTTCAGCAGATTTATCCTAAACGAATCATAGAAAAAGTAAGAAAAAATTATTGTTTCAAAATGAAACTAAATAAATAAATAAATAAAAAATGTAAAATTATTTTAAAATAACCAATTTCATAATGTCTAATATTTAAAAAACTTTGCGGTTGAAAAAGTTAATCTGTTTTTTTATAAAATAAAATAATTCGTATTTTCATTAGTTAAAACATGAAAATACTGATGATTAAATAAGGTATACTGCCTAAAACAATACCTGACACTAACTTAAAATGCTCAAGCTTGTAAAAAATAAATCCGATAAACAAATCTGGAATTATGGAAAGCAATAATAATTTCCCCATTAGAATTCCAGGGAATAATTTTTTAATGATTTCTAAAAAAGGCAAATCGAGTGGGAAAAAGAAATGCAAATACAACCATAAAAAAAGGATTGGAGATATCAAGCCAATTAAAAGTCCAGCTAAAATAAGTTTCACTTGCTTCATTTAATTATTTCTCTAAATTCCATTGTTTAAGTAACTCTATAGTTTCATAAGACGTCATATCAACTTTTATAGGAACTACAGAAATATAGCCATGACTTAAAGCCCATTCATCAGTGTCTTCTGCTTCCGGTTCTCTGTTCTCAAAATATCCAGTTAACCAATAATAGGCACGTCCCGCTGGATCAGTTCTTCCAGCAAATTCCTGTGTCCAAAATCCTTTGCATTGACGGGTTATCAATATCCCTTTTATTTCCCCGGATGGTGCATTGACATTTAAACAAACATCATCAGGCAAACCTTTTTCTAAGACAGTTTGAACTATTTGAAGAATATAGGGTTCAAAATTAGTGAAATCAGGCTCAGCTTGATAACTGCACAAAGAAAAACCTATTGAAGGAATTCTGTTTACACAACCTTCCAGTACAGCTCCTATCGTACCAGAATACAATACATTAATGGCTGAATTTGCTCCATGATTTATTCCCGAAACTAACAAATCAGGTTTTTGACTCAAAATTTCATTCAACGCAATTTTTACACAATCAGTGGGCGTTCCTGTACAAGAATAACGTATGACTTGCTCGTTTTCTTCTATTTTTCTAAATCGGATAGGCTGAGTTACAGTTAAAGCATTTGATTGAGCAGAACGAGGCACATCAGGAGCAACAACCACTACATCCCCAAAGCGAGTCATTAATTTTGTTAGTACTTGGATTCCTTTCGCATCAAACCCGTCATCATTGGTAATCAAAATCAATTTTTTATTCATTATCATATTTCCAAATTTATAACTTTATCACTTCAAGCCTTACTTCTTGTTTTTTCTCTTTACTCTCAATTATTTACTCAACACTCCCCTCTCCTATCTCATATTACCTTTTCTACAAAATTATTACTGCCATTTAAAATGATTACTCAAAACTAAAAAGCTCTAAACTGTTAATTATTAACTAATTATGATATTCTCTTTTAATTTTTAGATTGGCAGCCCATAAAAACACAACTATTACAACTATAAAATAAATTATATCTTGTGAATCTATGACGCCTCGACTTAAAGATTTATAATGAGCATGAATACCTAAATTTTCGATAAAAACTATCTTTTCTCCTGAATGAAAAAAAGAAGCTATTAATTCAAAACCAAAAAAGAAAAAGAAGCATAATATCACTGCTACTACAAAAGAAATCATTTGATGATTAGAAAGAGAAGAAGCAAATATTCCTATTGAAGCATAACTACCTGCCAAAAATAACAATCCAATAAATGAGCCCCAAAAAGAACCAACATCTACATTACCCACCGGTTCTGCTAAATAATATACGGAAAAATAATAAAGGATGGTGGGTATTAAAGCAAGAATAATTAAAAGCCACGAAGCTAAAAATTTTCCAATTATCACTTCAAATGATTCAATGGGTTTTGTAATAAGCAATTCCCATGTACCAGTTTGCTTTTCTTCAGCAAAAGAACGCATGGTGACAGCAGGGCATAAAATCAGAAACAACCACGGTGCTAAATAAAACAACCCATCTACATTTGCATAACCTGCTTCTAAAATATTATATTCACCAGGAATTACCCAAAGAAATAAACCGGTAAGAATTAAGAAAACACCTATGACGATATAACCAATTGCATTGCTAAAAAAAGACTGAAGCTCTTTTTTAAATATTGAAAACATACGAATATTCTCAAAATAATAACTTTACTCAATTAAAAAACAGAACATCCTCTCGAATCTAATGTCTGAATTTATTCGTCAAAGTTAACGAAAAATTGACAACCTTAACGATTACGTCTAATGAAAAAACAACAGAACAACTTATACCAAATTGCAATCATTAATTAATTTAAATTGAAATAACACAACATTATTAGCATCGATTGATTTTCGATTAAACGATTTTTTACGATAGATATTTGTCTTCAAATCATGTTTCATTTTTTGCCTAAAAAAGTATTTAATTTTTTTGGGTGTTTTAGCAATTTTCGCTTTGCTTCAATTGACTTGACAAAAAGTGGAAGTGTTTTTTTATTATTTTATTTGTTTTTTAGATTTACCGTCCTATCGGATTTGCAATCTGACAGGATTATTTGCGGATTTTAAATCCGCTATTAAACCAGCAAAGGATTACAAATCCTTTGTGACAGAGAAAAGATTTTTTGACGCCAACTTCTCTGATTTTTCAGCTCACCCGACAAGGTTATCTCTTTGTTCTTATTGTTCTGTATTTCAAGCATTAATATTTAAAAACTCGCAAATTCCAAACTCATATCTCGTATCTCGTATCTCGAAACTCATTTTCATTTTTAAAAGCCATTTGCTATTAAATTAACTCAGAATTATTTTTTAAATTCCTTCATGATATAAAATTTCATCTAACATTAAAGGAATTTCATTTTCTTTAATTCCCCTTGCAAGCAAATGGGATTTATCTTCAAAAAAAGTATCCTGAAATACTTCCCAATTATTCTGCAACAAGTTTAAACCCTTGCAATATAATTCAAGAGCTTCAGATATTTTTCCTTGAGACCATGCAATATGTCCTCCATTTATAAAATCATATGCTACAGGAGTAGAAGCAAGTATTTTTTGGGAGTAATATTCAGCTTTTTTCAAATCTCCCATTACAAATGAACACCAGCTAATGGCTCGCCATATTTTTATATCATCCCCATTTTCAGCATCAAGTTTATAATAAATATTCAAAGCTTCCTGATATTTACCTAACTCTACGTAACATTGTGCAATGTGCCTTTGAATGGTATATTGATTAGGATTTAAAAAATCTGCATATTGATAAAATTGTAAAGCTTTTTCTTGATTACCCAGCAAACGATAACATAAGGCAATTTTACGAATGGTCCATTCATCATCAGGTTGAATTATATCAGCCTTCAAATAAGCTTCCAATGCCTTTTGTAATTGAGAAGTCTGCTGATAGGAATATCCCATTTTTTGATACAAGGAGGCAGAAGGTTGAATTTCGGATTGAAGTTGTTCAAACAAATCTAAAGCCTGTCTGAAATAACCTTTTGAAAAATAATATTCAGCGATGTTTAATTTAAAATTACTGTCTGTAGCCAGAATTTCAAATAAATAAGTTCGATGGAGCGACAAAGAAGTAGCAAACATATCTTCAAAATCATTGTGTTGAGGATGAAGTTTAAAGAAACGAAACAAATCTTGAATATACTGTTTGGAAATATTTTTTTCGACCGTTTCAGGTGATAACAAAGCAGTTTCTTTTTCCATTTCTTCTAACTGATTCGACTCAAGTTTAAAGGATTGTTTGAGCATATTTCTTTGTGATTCAGGCATTTGTAAAATACTCAGGCAAAAAGAATATTTATCGGAATTGCACATGATATTACTATTTACAAAAGCCGAAAGTAAAGTTTTTTCTTCTTCCTTAAATAATTCATTTATAGCAGAATTTTCAGGATCAAAGGGCAAAAACCAATGATAAAATTCAGAAAAAAAGGGGAAAGATTTCAACATCGAGAAAGTGCTCATATATACATCTGCACCTTCAAGCTGTAGATCGCTTAATTCCTGCAATTTATCAGAAAGTCCACTTTCTTGAAGTATTTCTTGCCATTCAGGATTTTCCTCCATCCATTCATCAGAATTCAAAAAATTTTCGGCATCCATTTTATCTTTCAATAATGGATTGAGTTTCATTACTTCTGGAAGAATTTCCTCATGAAGTTTTTTGGAAATTTTTTCAGTTTCAGTAGTACCAATAATTTGGATGATTATATTTTGAAAATTTTCAACAAGATGATGATCATCAGTCATTAAAACTAAACGATTTTTTACAGAAGGAAAATAAGGCAAAAAAGTATTATATTTTGCCAATATAAAGCATAATCCAACTAAGGCACGCTGTCTGGCATGTGGATTCTCACATTGAGAACTATCAAATAGCATCATGAGTTTATTTTCATCAAATTTTCTCCATAAATTCAAAGTGAGAGCAGAAACTATTAAAGATTTTTCAACACTTCCTTCGTAATTGGCTTCCAGTATGTTTTGAAAAAGATTTTTTTCATCCTCATCAAAATTTGTTGTCAACCAAAATAAGTTGAATAGTTCACCTAAAGTAGCTTCATAATTGGAACGTAATCTTTTCCATTCCACTTCATGCAATTGGGCAGTTTCTAACAACAATGAAGTTTGTTTATGGTAATAAGAAAGAGCATTATAAATTGCAGTTGCTGTTTTATGATTACGCATGTAAGGGAAATAACGTTTTTGAGAATATTCAAAATTAGTAGAATTTTGAACTAATAATTCTTCTTTCACATCTGACAGTAAGACAAACAGACGTGCAATTAATTTTCGATAGATTGTTTCCCGCTCTGGATCTTTTGCTCCACTCACAAAAAAACTTAACAGCAATTTATAATTTTGTTCCAAATTATCGCATCTATCTTTAAATTCTCCGAATTGGGTTTCATTAATAAGAATTTTACACTTATCAAAAGCATTTTTCAGATTAAAGTTAGAAAGAAATCTCAACGCTGTATTATAAGTTGTTTCAATTTGAGTCGCATTCATAAAAAGTACACTTTGAGTGATCTTGATAATTTAAGAACAGGAATGAAAAGATGTCTTAACCTTGTAAAATTTTCTACAAATATTTAGCCCATTTTACTAATTCTTTTCAAGGCATCTTCATCGATAATTTTTAGCTTTCGACCGTCCACTGCAATGATATGTTCATTTGCAAAGCTTGATAAGGTTCGGATAGCATTTGATGTTGTCATATTAGATAAGTTGGCCAAATCTTCTCTTGAAAGATAAATGTTAATGGTGGCTCCATCTCCTTCTACTCCATAATTCTTTTTTAGGAATAACAAAGCTTCTGCCAATCTTCCACGAATGTGTTTTTGTGTCAGATTGACAGTACGGGTATTAGAATCAGCCAGATCAGAAGCCATTTCTTCGAGGAAACGATAACAAACGGCATTATTGTGTCGTAAAATAGATAAAAAAATGTCGGCTTTTATCATGTATACAGCAGAATTTTCAAATGCTGCAACAGTAGTACTATTTGGTTCATTTGCTATAATAGCACGGTAGCCAAAATTTTCTCCCGGTTTAAGCATACGAATAATTTGGGTGCGACTTCCGATGCCATCTTTAAAAACTTTTGCCTTGCCTGAAGCCAGGATCATCATGTGCGTAGGAATTTCTCCTTCGCATTGAATTAACTCATTTTTTTTGAAACATTGAGTAATATAATTACTTTTCACAAATTGTCTTTCATCGGGTGTGAGCACATCCCAGACAGAAAACACATCTTCGATTGGCCGAAGTTCAAAACCTTGTTTCCTTGTCATCACATTTTAAAACGAATATGTTTGACAATAATGTTATAAAGCACAAATTTAATGATTTTTTTATCACTTTTGTACTAAAATGAAAAAAACACTGATGTCCCTTTAAAAAACAAATGGATAAAATATCATAAAAAAATAAAACATTAGAAAATTTTCAGTTCACTTTTAGTATAAAACAATATTTTTCTAGTTTTATAAACAATAAAAAAATTAATTACCTTTGTTTGCAAAAGTTAAAAAAAATTGAAAAGAGATGAAAAGGATATTCTTAGTTGTTATTATTAATTTAAATAGTTTTTATCTGTTTTCTCAATTGCCGTTGTTTAGCGATTCTACTGTCATAAGCCTTCTTACTTGTTCGCCGGGAAAAGAAGTTTATGCTAAATTCGGGCATACTGCCATCCGATTAAACGATCCTTTAACAGGTAATGACTTAATTTTCAACTATGGAGTTTTTAGCTTTGACACCAAAAACTTTTATCTGAAATTTATCAAAGGAGAAACAGATTATCAATTAGCTGTTTACGATACACAAAGTTTTTTACAAGAATATATAGCTCGCAATTCTATGGTGTGGGAACAAATTCTTAATTTAACTCCACAAGAAAAGAAAAAACTTATTCATTCATTATTAGTCAATTACGAACCACAAAATAGAATCTATCGATACAATTTTGTTTATGATAATTGTTCCACTCGTCCACGCGATAAGATTGTAGAAGCTCTGGATGGAAAAATTGAATATACGGGCTTTTTTGAAGAAAAAACTTTTCGTGACCTGATAGGAATATATACAGGTGAAAATAGCTGGCTGAAATTTGGAATTGATCTTATTCTCGGGGCTGATGCTGATAAAGTTGCAACGAGAAATGAAAGTATGTTTTTACCTGAAATGTTAATGGCTCAATTTCAATCCGCAAAAATTATTTCTAATTTTAACTCAACAAGGCCATTAATTGCTGAAAATAAAATTATTGTACAAAAAAATCCTGAAAAATTATCTCAAACTTTCCCTTTGTTTTTACCAATTTCTGTATGCTTGTTGTTGTTTTTGGTAGCTATAACTTGTACTGTTTTGAATAACAAACGCAGTTTCAGAGTTTTCGACAGCATTGCGTATATTGTTTCAGGATTAATGGGGTTGATTATTTTTTATCTTATGTTCTTTTCAGCTCATCCGCTGGTAAAATCCAATTTTAATATTTTATGGCTAAATCCTCTTAATTTATTTGCAGGAGTATTTTTATGGATCAGAAAAACAAAACCTATTCTGTTTTATTATCAAATACTGAACTCTTTGTTCCTATTTATTGCATTAATAGTTTTTATTCTTGGTATTCAAGAATTTAACATTGCTTCTATCTTTTTGATTTTGACGCTTCTTTTACGAACAGTCAGATGGGTTGTAACGACAAGAAAAGATTTCATTTTTAAGAATAAATAAATTTTTTCTATAACAAAATGGCAATAACTTTGGATTCTGTTGTTTTTGTAGGTATCATTCCCGCACGTTATGCTTCAAGTCGTTTTCCGGGTAAACCATTGGCAGATATTGGTGGTAAAAGTATGATTCAAAGAGTATATGAACAAGCCAGCAAAGTTTTGTCATTAGTTTACGTAGCAACTGATGATCAACGAATTTTTGATGTAGTAAAAGCTTTTGGCGGGAAAGTTATTATGACTTCAACAGAACATAAAACTGGAACAGATCGTTGCTATGAGGCTTCTACAAAAATAAAGGAAAATTTTGATGTAATTATTAATATTCAAGGAGATGAACCTTTTATTCAACCTGAACAAATTGTAACATTGCAAAATTGTTTTCACGACAACACAACAGAGATTGCAACACTTGCAAAATTAGTTACCATTCAAGATGGTTTTGAGTATCTTGCCAATCCCAATCGTCCTAAAATTGTCCTCAACAAAAATAACGAAGCTTTGTATTTTAGTCGTTCCGTGATTCCATACATTCGTGGAAAAGCCACTTCGGAATGGATTGAAAATCACAAGTTTTACACACATATTGGCATGTATGCTTATCGAAAAGATGTGTTGGAAAAAATCCATTCCTTGCCACCATCATCGCTTGAAACAGCCGAATCGCTTGAACAACTCCGCTGGCTGGAGAATGGTTTTCGTATTAAAGTAGGTTTTACAGATAAAGTATCTTTTAGCATTGACACGCCTGAAGATTTAGAAGAAGCAAGAAAATTATTTAAAAGTTTATGAAATTCTTGTTTTGTATCGAATTGTTTTTAAGTATAAAAAGAGTTGACGAGGTGCGGGATACGAGTTTGGAGTTTGCGAGTTTTTAAATATTAATGCTTGAAATACAGAATAATAAGAATAAAGAGATGACCTTGTCCGGTGAGCCGAAAAATAAGAGAAGTTGGTGTCAAAAAATCTTTTCTCTGTCACAAAGAATTTGTAATCCTTTGCTGGTTTAATAGTAGATTTAAAATCCGCAAATAATTCTGTCGGATTGCAAATCCGACAGAACGGTGGGGCTTACTCAGCCCAATACCCCAAAAACGAACGGCATGGTGGAAAGAGCCAACGGAATTATTAAAACATTCTTAAAGACAATTACGTAAATAAAGAAAAAAATGAATAATGCGCTGATGGCTTTTCTTGTCTACTATATGCTTTATAGAAGACATGGTGGACTAAGAGAAAAGAACTAAACGTGAAAACTCCTTTTCAAGTAGTTGAAAAATGGTTTGAAATGAAACCTGAAATTTTTAAACAAAATCCTCCTGAATTTAAAAATAAAATTATACTTTTAAAGCTTATTGAAAATCCAAGTTTTCATAAACAACCTTGTGAAACTTGACAATTTACAATAAAAAACTTTTTATGGAATAATTTCAATAAAATTTTCCAGATGTGTTTTTACGTAATTTGCTATGGCATCTATTTGTTGATCTTCAATATCAAAATATTTTTCTTCCAGCTCATCAAATTGCTCAAATTCAAGATACATCGTCATAAATTCTTCATCAGTTGTCTCGTGTTCTAATTTATCTCGATGGATATCATAAATTTTTTTGGCTTTGTAAACAATTTTAGATAATTCCTCCGCACCAAACAATCTCATTGCTTTGGCAAATGGATTGTCAAAAATATAACTCCCATAACCATTCTGAATAAGTTGTATAAAGCCACCTTGATTTACTTCTGTCGAAAAATAATACCATGCAAGTAAGGAGTGTTGCCAGCCATTGAATAAGTCCATGTTTTTAGCAGTCAATTGTCCATCTAAAGCTTCCAAATAAGCATCAATAATTGCCTGCAAAAATTGCTGATTTCCTTTTTGCTCAGCAGATTTTAAAATATTTTCCTTTATTTGAATCATAGTTTTTTAGTTGATTAATATTTCTGCACTATAGCGAGGCAATTCTATTAAGACCCTTTGATTGATCAATGAAAATGGATATTGAAATACCGAATTAAATGACTGTACAGGGATTAAATAATCTGGTAAATTTATTTCAAATTTTTTTGTCGAAGGTGAATTGTTGATAAAAACAAGTGCAATTTTATCAAAATATTTTCGTGCATAAATCCAACTGTTTTTATCTACCTTCAACTGGACAAAATCTCCATAAAGAAACACCGGATGACTGGTTCTTAAATGTGTCAGCGTTGAAACTTGTTGCCATAAATTTTTTTCTCTTCGATTCCAGTTATCAAAATACATCATTCTTCTGCAATCCGGATCATTGGCACCAGTCATGCCAATTTCGTCTCCATAATAAATGACCGGTATACCAGGAATTGTAAAATTGAAAACATGCATCAGAAACAATTTATCGTAGGCAGTTGAATCAGTAATGCCAATATCACGCTTCCAACCAGCTAATTTTGTATCTTCACCAAATTTTAAATCACCAGATGCATAAGCCATAAAACGTGGACGATCATGATTACCGGAAATATATCCCATTAAATTATGATTGCCATATTCTTTTAAACTCATTTGTAAAATATCGCTTAATCGCTGCATATCATTCCCAGCAATTCCAGTGAAAGTAAAAGTTGCTTCATCAAATACATTAAAATCAAATTGTCCATCCAGCATACCAGTACTTAAAAAGCTGCTGATTAATTTTGGACTGCCATATGTTTCGCCAATTTGATACAGATTTTTTCCATGATTTTGTATTTTTATTTTCAAGGTAAGTGCCCGCCAAAAATCTTCAGAAATATGTTTACAAGCATCATGACGAAAACCGTCCAGGTTGAATTCTTTGATCCAGAACAAAGCGGAGTCAGTCATCGTATTGATTACCAAAGGATTGTTTGTATCCAATGTTGGCATGAAAGTATCAAACCATGTAGTTAATCGATGGTCGTTCCAGCGGGCGATGTTCAAACTTCCGTCAGGTAAATAAAGAGAAGTGAAAAATTCAGGATGAGCTTTATACAGCGGGTGTTCTTCGTGAACGTGATGAGCAACATAATCAAGTAAAATATTTAATTCGTTTTCATGAGCAAGTGTTACCAAATTTTTAAATTCATCATTAGAGCCGAAGCGAAAATCGACTTTTGAAGATGACACAGGCCAATATCCGTGATATCCTGAGAATTTAGTTTTAGCCGGAGCATAATATCCATATGGTTCCGTAGGATTCTGATTGAGCGGTGAAATCCAAAGTGTATTGATGCCTAATTGATTAAAATATTGATCTTCAATTTTTTGTTGTACTCCAGCTAAGTCTCCACCTTGAAAATCCACTTTTGGATGCACATCAGGACGGTTCAACGGGAAATCATTTTTAGAGTTGCCATTTTTAAATCTATCCACTAAAAGAAAATAAATAATTTGTGCTTGTTTATCGAAACGGTTAATATCTTTGGCATCAGTCACAACTTTTCCATTTTGAAGGGGAATAAGAATATCATTACTCACACCGAGTTCATTGCTTGCCCAAATACGTAAAAAAGAACGATTCACTACAAAGGCTTCCCGAGGAATATCAAAAATAATTTTATCTTCATTCTTTTTTATAAATAACGAGGGTAAACGATAATTTTGCCAATAAACAAACACATCCTTCACTTTGTTTCGATAAGCTAATTTGATTTTGTTATTCGAAAACTCTTCTGTATAAAGGACAGGAAAGAATTTTTCATTTCCTTCAACTCTCAAAATAGAATTAAAATTCCCCCCTCCATTATCTACCTTTAAAGGATTGTTTGGATCTGGAATAGACTTATTATCAACCACTAACTGATAAAAATAAATTCCAGGACTCAAATGTAATTTTACCTGATAATATCCACTATCATTCAATTGCAAATCAGGTGTCATCTCTGGAACCCAATCATTCATCTGTCCTGAAATCTGAATTCTTTTGTATTTTTTCCCTTGAGAATGAAAAGTAAAAAGGTAATCAATTTTATTTGTTTTTCGACATGGGATTGAATAAGGAACACTATCTATCCACACCTGAAAATCAACAAATGTTTCCATTTCAGGAAAAACATTAGCCAAAGCTATTTTTTTATCTGTTGTAAGGCTTAATTTTAAATAATTAGAAGAACTTGTAATAGAATCAATTAAGTCTGTATTTAAAATAAAATCCTGCAAATAAATAATATTTTCACCAACATCAAGGGTCGTAAGAGAATTTAGGTTAATATTATTCTCATTTTCTGCTGGATAATGTAAGGCTGGTTGACAGCCAACAAGCAAAAGAAGCAACAAAACAATTGAAGAAAAAGGTTTCTTCATAGTATAAAAATTAATATTCTTCTATCAGGATAATTCTAAAATTAAAACTGTTTTAGCAGGAACTTCTATTGGTACATTTAAAGGATAAGTTTTTCCATTAACAATGTCCTTCCCGTATTTTTTATTTGAAGTCATTTCGCTAAATCTACCCAACGATAATTTACTCACTTGCTCATTGTTGTTTGCAATTACCATAATAGTTTTATCCTCATTATAACGAAAATACACATAGATTCCATTTTCTGGAATAAAATGTTTCATTTCCCCTGATTGCAAAACCAGGTTATTTTTTCGGTAATGCAAAAGAGTTTGCAAATAAGTAAAAATTTCGTTTTCAGTTTGAGTACGTCCTTCGGCGGTAAAAGCATTATGAGGATCGTCGGGCCAACCTCCCGGAAAATCAAAACGTTGACCTTCATAAGTTCCAACCTTTCCTGCCAGCATAATTTCAGTACCATAATAAATTTGAGGAAAACCTCTTACTGTCATCAAAACAGCAAGTGCCATTTTGTATTTTGCTACATCGCCATTAATAGCTGTTTCATAACGTTCAGTATCGTGATTATCCAAAAAATTCATGATCAAATCAGGAGAAGGATATACAAAATCCTGAGCAAAATGAAAATAAAATCGATTCATTCCACTATTCCAGCTTTCTTTTTCATTAAAAGCAAAAGCAAAAACATCCCTCAAACAGAAATCCATTGCACAATCTAAATGGGAATCAAAACCATCTTTATTTTGATTTCCCGACTGATAATAAGCAATTTCTGCTGGCGATTTCAACCAGCATTCACCTACTATCGTAATATTTGGATACTCTCTTTTAATGCTTTCCAACCATTTTGAAGCCACATGAATATCATTATAAGGATAGGTGTCCACCCGGATACCATCGATATCGGCATATTCAAGCCAAAAAACATAAGCTTGTAGCAAATAATCAAACACTAATGGGTTTTTAAGATTCAAATCAGGCATATTCCTATCAAACCATCCATTGGTCAACTTTAAAAGATCTGCTTCTGAAGCATGGGGATCGGTCCATACATTAATTCTATAATTCGTTGAGGTATATTGTGGCCAGGTATTGAACCAATCTTTTGAAGGTATATCTTTCATCCACCAATGAGTAATGCCACAATGGTTTGGTACCGCATCAATAATTAGTTTTATCCCATAATTATGACAAATTTCACCTAACCGGGCATAATCTTCATTTGTACCAAAGCGAGGATCAACACGATAATAATTTGAACAGGCATAATGATGATAAGAATATTGTTGATCATTATCTTCCAGTAACGGTGTTGTCCAAATTGCCGTTATTCCTAAATCAGCCAGATAAGGAACTTTTGAAATAATTCCTTCAATATCGCCACCATGACGAGCCGATGGATCATTGCGATTGACTCCTTGATAATATCCTGGAACAGAATCATTTTCTGAATTTCCATTACAAAATCTATCAGGCATAATCAAGTAAATAGCATCAGCAGAAGTAAAACCTTTTCGTTGAGCAGAATTTTCTTTTCTTGCTTTTAGTTCATACTCATATTGTTGAACGTTTTTGCCTTTTTTTACAAGAAGTTTAAATTTTCTGGGTTGAGTATTTTTTGGAATATTTAAATAAAGAAAAACATAATGAGGATTATCAGTAACTATTTTACGTTCAATACTTATATCCTGATCTTCGACAAAAAAATCACAGTGCGAAATATCTGTACCATGAATCATAAGCTGCAAGTTAGGATTATTCATTCCAGCCCACCAGAAAGCAGGTTCCAAATGCTGAATCCAGTTAATTTGCCTGCCAGCAAGTGGCAAATATGTTATGGTGATCAAAAAAAGAATATAAAATTTTTTCATGGTTAAAAATTTTAATTTGTCTTGCTATTTTCTTACGAAATTCTATATATGGATTCAATTTTTTCTTTCAATTTCCTCACATTCATTCCCTGAAAGATGAATCAGATTATTATAAACGTATAAATCAATAGGTTCGCCTTTTATGCGTTGAAGAATAACTTTCTTTTTCTCTACCCTAATTTTTAATTGTGTTCCTCTAAAAATAACATTAAAAGCATAAGCTTCCCACTTTTCAGGAATATGAGGATTAAAATGCAAATGATTATCAATGACACGCATACCACCAAAACCTTGAACAATAGACAACCATGTACCAGCCATACTTGTAATATGCAATCCATCAGCTACTTCGTCGTTGTAATCGTCCAGATCAAGACGTGCTGTTCGTAAATAAAGATGATAACCTTTTTCAATTTCGCCAATACTGCACGCCACAATGGAATGAATACAAGGTGATAAAGAAGATTCATGAACGGTAAAAGGTTCATAAAAATCAAAATTTCTGCGAATAGTTTTCTTGTCAAATAAATCTTCAAAAAGATAAAGTCCAAGAATAACATCAGCTTGTTTAATAAACGGTGATCTTAAAATTCTATCCCACGTCCAATGTTGGTTAAGTGGCAACTGTGAGGCTGGAATTTCGGATGCTTTTACCAATGTTTTATCAAAAAAACCATCTTGTTGAAGAAAAATATTTAGTTCCTTATCTTCTGGGAAATACATATTTTCTGTAATATCTTTCCACAAAAAAACTTCTTCATTGGAAAAATTGATACTTTGCGACAAATCACCAAAAGCTCTAAAATCTTTCTTTTTCACATATTCAATGGCTTTCATTGTAAATTTCAAACACCAAACAGCAATAAAATTGGTAAACCAGTTATTATTAACATTGTTTTCATAAGTATTTGGACCCGTCACACCTAACAAGACATATTTTTTCTTTTGATGGGAAATATTGACACGTTGAGCCCAGAAACGAGCAATGGCAATTAAAATTCTTAATCCGTAATTGACTAAAAAATCATTGTCGTCCGTATATCGGAGATAATTATAGATAGCATAAGCAATAATGCCATTCCGAAAAACCTCTTCAAAAGAAATTTCCCATTCATTTAGACATTCGTTACCATTAAAAGTAGCAGCAGGAAATAAAGCAGCTCCATTCGTAAAACCAAGTTTCTCAGCATTTTGTATTGCTTTTGGTAAATGACGATAACGATAAAGCAATAAATTACGTGCAACGTTTTGAGGAGAAGTTGATAAATAAAAAGGCACACAAACTGCTTCGGTATCCCAGCGAGTTCCACCTCCAAATTTTTCGCCTGTAAAACCTTTTGGACTAATATTTAAACGATCATCATTCCCCGAATAACTTTGATTTAATTGAAAAATATTAAATCGAATAGCTTGTTGAGCTGCTATATCATTTTCAATAATCACATCGGATTGCAACCATTTTTCCTTCCAAACAGCCTTATGTTCATCAAACAATTTATCCCAACCTTTTTGCTTAACGGCACGAGCTAAATTACATGCTCTGTCTGTAAGTTCTTCTCGGGGATGATTCAAAGAACTCATTACAGACACATATTTTTTCAAGCAAACTGTTTCTCCTTTTTTAATATCGGTGCCCACACTAAACCCTGCTACTCTTTCTTTTTCAATTTTTATAGGATTAACATTCAAAAGTATATTATTTTTATAAAATTCATAAGTCAATGCTGCACACACATGGAAATCAAGACGTCGAGTTTGTGCCCATAAATGAGAAACATCCTGTTCGGTTTTAGTTTGCAATACATTCCAGAAAGGTTCATTATAATTGGTATAATAATTTCTGACATTGCCATCAATCAAAGGTAAAAACGAGATCCTTCCTTCGTAATTGATAGATTTCACAGTATAACTAATAACAGCGACTTCATTTTCTGCCATGCTCAAAAATCGCCTCACCGTAGCTTGAATGCGATAACCTTTAGGAGAAGTAACTTCAAAAGTGCGTTCCAAATAGCCTTCACGCATATTTAAAACACGCCTGAAATTGTGAATATCCCACGAACCTAAATCCAGTCGTTCATCATTTAAACGAACACTGATACAAATCCAGTTAGGAGCATTGACTATTTTGTCATTTGTTTCAGAGTAACCGTTTTTCCAGTTGCTCCGTTCTGCACGTTCAGGAAAATAAATTCCTGCAATATAAGAACCAAACATGGTTTCTCCAGAATAATATTCCTCAAAATTACCACGTTGACCCATGTGTCCGTTACCTAAACTAAAAATACTTTCTGAAGCAAGCTGGCTGTCCATATGAAAACCTTCTTCTATAATACACCAGGGATCATGTTGCAAATACTTATTCATAATATTTTGATTTTAAAAATAAACTAAAAAAATCAAGACCTTTTCTTTATTGGAAAAATTATTTTTACTGAAAAATTTTAATCATTTAACATAATACTCTTGTAGATAAAAAACAAAAGAATTAAAAAAATATTAGTATCTGCAAATATATTTTATTTGTTTGATTTTTACAGTAAAAAAACAACAATATTTCATAAAGAAAATCGTCTTTTTGAAAAAGTTCACTTCTAAAAAATTGAAAATACACACTTATTGTTAACGCCTCGTCGCATTTCAAAATAAAATTAGAGAAGCAAAATCAATACGTAAATCCAAATTATAAAACTTTTTGAAACAATTTATTTTTCAAAGAACTTTCTTTACTTTGCTTTTCAATGTGTATATTTGTCATACTTTTTAAAAAGAAACTTATTTTATTGTTTTTTTAATTTTCAAAAAAGTTTCCCACCTAGTCTTAAAGTTTTTTTATTGATTAATAAAGGATTATGAACAATTTCATTACCAACAGCAACAAAAAGCAGTTAAAAACACGTCTGACCGAACTTCTATCCAAAAGTGAAGAGCTGAAATTTCTGGTCGGATTTTTTTATTTTTCTGGTTTAAAAGAATTGTACGATGGCTTGCAATCGAACGATAAAGTGAAACTAAAAGTGCTGATCGGCTTAAATGTGGACAAAACCATTTACGGACTGACCGAATATGGCGAAAATGACATAAAACTTACTGATGACGAACGAATAGAAAACTTTTTTACTTCCATCCGAAAGTCCATAAATTCAGATGTTTTTGACAATAAAGATTTTTATGAGCAGGTGAAATTTTTCCTTCAAAAAATAAAGGATGACGAAATTATTCTAAGAAAATCACGCGAACCCAATCATGCCAAGCTCTACATTTTTAAACTGGAAGATGGACAAATCGGACGCAACAAACTATTTATTACGGGCAGCAGCAATCTGACTTCAGCCGGATTGGTGTCGCAAGAAGAATTTAATGTCGAAATTAGCGATTATGGTTTTGATGAAGCAGAAAGTTATTTTGATGAACTCTGGAATAATGCCATAAAAATTACAGAAAACGACGAGTTGAAGGAAAAAATTGTCACAGTTGTTGAACATGAAACGCTGGTGAAAAAAATTACGCCTTTTGAAGCTTATCTTTTTGTTTTGAAAAATTATCTTGACACCTTTCGTGGAAAAGAAATTACGCAGCGGCTTACCGAAGTGCTTGAAGAAAATGGATACAAAGCCTATCGTTACCAGTTAGATGCCGTTCAACAAGCACTTTCCATTACTGAAAACAACAACGGCGTAATCATTGCCGATGTAGTGGGATTGGGCAAAACCATTATTGCTTGCAGCATTGCTTTTGAACTCAAAAAGCGTGGAATAGTGATTGCACCTCCGGGCATCATAGGCGATAAAGCCAAATCGGAAGGCTGGAAAAAATATCTTGAACAATTTCATCTGGCCTCTCTTGGCTGGGAAGCTTTTTCACTTGGCGACCTCGAACACGTTTCGGAATTTGTTTCGAAAACCAACGATATCGAAGTGGTAATTATTGACGAAGCGCATCGATTCAGAAATGAAGATACCAAAGATTACGAGTACCTGAAAAATATTTGTCGCAACAAAATCGTTATCTTGCTCACTGCTACTCCTTTCAACAACAAACCAGCCGATATATTTTCGCTGCTCAAACTCTTTATTGTTCCCAAAAAATCAAGTATTACCCTTGATGATGATTTGGAAAACAAATTCAGAACATTCAAATCGGAATTTGATAAACTTTCCTACATCAAGCGATATCACCAATCGTCTGACCGGCAAAAGCAAAACAGAGCCCTTTCTTATTATAATGATTTATTTGGCGACCAAAAGATAGTCGATTCGACTAAAATAAAAAAACGAACAGAAATTCTGGCAAAACAAATTCGCGATGTTATTGAGCCGGTGATTATTCGCCGAAATCGGCTGGACATTCAAAATCATCCCTACTACAAAAATGAAGTAAATGAGCTCTCCATTGTAGAATCTCCAAAAGAATGGTTCTATGAACTGAACAAGGAACAATCAGTATTTTACGACAAAATCATTCAACAATACTTTGCCTTGCCTGATGACGGAGGACGTTTTAAAGGAGCCATTTACAAACCTTTTGAATATGAGTTGCAAAAAGTAAAAAAAGGTGAGCTGGGCAAAGAAGAAAATTTCCAATATTTGCAACAATTCAACTTGTACGATTTTATGCGGCGATTGCTGGTAAAACGTTTCGAAAGTTCATTTGGCGCTTTTGAACAAAGCGTGAAAAACTTCATCAACATCCATCAAATTGTACTGGAATTTATCCAAAAAACCGATAAATATATTCTCGACAGGAATTTGCTGGAAAAAATTTATGAATTGGATGCCGACGAAATTGAAAATTATTTGCAAGAATATTCTGAAAAAATCAAAAATAATGTATATCCTAAAAACCATAAAGTGTATGAACTGAAAAAATTTGAACGTCAAACCGAATTTATTCAGGATATTCAATCAGATATTGCATTATTCCAGCAAATTCTTAACGAATTGCACAAACTGAATCTGGTAGCAAAAGACCCCAAAGCCGAATGCCTCATCGAAGAAGTAAAAACAATACTCCACGCTCCGCCCGAAAAGCTCCATGAACCGAAAAGAAAAGTTATCATTTTTTCGGAATATACCGATACGGTCAATTATCTGGCTCCCTTGCTCACCCAAGTTTTCAACGCACGTGTACTGGTGGTTGCCGGAGATTTGTCGGCAAGTAAAATCAAAGAAATCAATAAAAATTTCGATGCCTCCGCTACTCAACAGGCTGACGATTATGATATCTTATTGACTACCGATAAAATTTCGGAAGGATTCAATTTGAATCGTGCCGGCATGGTAATCAACTATGATATTCCGTGGAATCCGGTACGCGTGATTCAACGCGTAGGAAGAATCAATCGTATCAGTAAAAAAGTTTTTGATAAACTCTACATTATTAATTTTTTCCCCACCGAAAAAGGTTCGGATCTGGTTCATTCAAGAGAAATTGCAGCACAAAAAATGTTCATGATTCACAATACGCTGGGCGAAGATGCCAAAATTTTTGATATCGACGAAGAACCTACGCCATCAGGACTTTATAACAAAATTCAGCAAAGTCCAGATTCACTTGAAGGTGAAAGTTCCTATACGAAAATATCAAAAGAATTTGAAGCATGGAAAGAAAAATATCCTGACATGGTGGCTTCGCTGAAAGATTTTCCTTCGCGCATAAAAGTAGCCAAAAATGGGTTGGAAAATGAATTATTTGTGGTTATCAAAAAACAAAAGCTTTTTGTTCATCACCAGCTCTATGATGCAAAGGAAGGAAGTGAAAATCATTTTATTAAAGAAGTGGAAGATGTGCTCGAAAAAATAAAAGCCGACAAAAACGAACAACCTTTACCTTTGAGTAACCAATTCTGGGAAGAATACGAAACGATTAAAAATTATCAGGAGAATCCAAAAAATAATAAACCCAATCCTGAAAACTCGCTGCAAAATAAAGCCATTATTGTGCTACGTAATCTGTTAACAATAAACGATAATTTTCAGGTAACGTTGCTGAAACCTTTTGTAAGAATACTGTTGGAAGATTTGCTCGATTACGGTACGCTTTCAGATTATACCATCAGAAGAATTGCCAATATTGACATAGAGAAAAATTTTACAAAAGCAGTTAATGAATTAAAATCCATTGAAAAAGGATTGGGGAGCGATTATTTATACAAAGAAAAACAACGTATTTCCGATGTCTCGAAAGAAATCATTATTGCCATCGAAAACAGGAAAACGAATGAATTGTCAACACAAAATACATTCAATGACAACATTTCAAAATAAATATCGCATAGAATCCATCCGTTTGCCAGGTTATGATTATTCCCGACCTGGCGCCTATTTCGTAACCATTGTCACCTATCAACGACAATGTTTATTTGGCAATATTTTCAATGGCGAAATGATGTTAAATGAATGTGGTGAAATTGTAAAAAATTGGTGGCAGGAAATCCCCAATCATTATTCAAACGTTCAATTGGATGAATGGGTTATTATGCCAAACCATATTCACGGCATCATAATTATTAATGAAAACAATGACGTAAATGTAGAGGCAATTCATGAATTGCCTCTACAACAACAAAATACACGTGAAATCCGTAGGAAAATGTTATTGCCAAAAATTATCGGATATTTTAAAATGAATGCCGCAAAACAAATCAATAAATTGCAACAATCACAAAATCAATTGATTTGACAACGGAATTATTACGAACACATTATTCGCAACGACAATGAATTAAATCGCATTCGCCAATATATTTTTGACAATCCCTTGAAATGGGAAAATGATGAAAATTTTAAAAAATAAACCAAAAAACGTATGGATGATAAAAAAGAAATCCTAATCATTTTAGAAAAAATTATTAACGATTTTTCAATTGATAACCTTGTTCGTTTGTTCCAAAACAAAACCACCAAATTTCACATGCTGGAATTGCCTGCATCCCAAACTCCATTATTTACTGACGGTTTATTGTTGGGAGAATTTGAATGCAGTGATGCAAGTGTTTGTATTTTTACCTTCAAAACCCATCAACCTTTAACCGAACGCTCGGGCAAAAAGGCACAATACGAATTGGCAAAGAAAATACTGAAAGAGGAAATACGTTATGCTGGCGGATTTTTCATTTTTTACGACGAACAGGGCAATTTTCGTTTTTCTTTGGTTTACGATATTCCATTATCGTCTGGAACAAGAGAATGGAGCAATTTTAAACGATACACCTATTACGTTGGCAAAGAACAAACAAACAAAACCTTCATCCAGCAAATGGCTGAAGCCGATTTTTCTTCTTTTAACAACATCATTGAAGCTTTCAGCGTAGAAAAAGTAACCCGTGAATTCTACAACGAAATCGCCAACTGGTATTTCTGGGCACTGCAAAAGGTGAAATTTCCAGAGGATGCGGAGCAACAACCCAATGGAAGAAACATTGCTCTTATTCGTTTTATTACCCGCATCATTTTTGTCTGGTTTATGAAGGAAAAAAAATTGATCAGTCCTAAACTTTTCGATTTTGACCACATTAAAAATATTCTGAAAAGCACAGACGATAACGAAAGTACTTACTACAAAGCTATTCTTCAAAATTTATTTTTTGCGACACTTAATACGCCCATTCCCGAAAGAAAATTTAGAAAAGAAAATAGTTTTCAGGGGAAAAACGAAGATTACATGAATCATGAATATTTTCGTTATCAAGAACTTTTCTCTCATCCCAAAGAAGACATCAATATTCTTTTTAACGAAATTCCTTTTCTCAACGGCGGACTGTTTGAATGTCTGGATAAGCCAAAAGACGATCCTTCCAATGATACGGGCAAAGAAATTCGCATGGATGGATTTTCGGATAAAGAAAAAAATCAACCCATCTTTCCCAACGAACTTTTCTTTTCAAAAGAAAAAAACGTGGACTTGACGGAATATTATGGAGATACAAAATATAAAAATACCAAAGTACAAGGTTTAATTTCTATTTTAAATGCCTACAATTTCACGGTAGATGAAAATACTCCCATTGACGAAGAAGTGGCGCTCGATCCTGAGTTGTTGGGAAAAGTATTCGAAAACCTACTGGCTTCCTACAATCCCGAAACAGCAACTACGGCACGCAAAGCCACCGGAAGTTATTATACACCACGTGAAATTGTGGATTATATGGTAACAGAATCGCTTAAACATTATTTCAAAACCAGTTTTGAAAACACTTTCCGAACGGAAAACCTTGATGAAAAATTAATTTCACTTTTTTCATACAGCAAAGAAGAGAATCCTTTCAACGAAAAAGAAACTGATTTCATCATTGAAAAAATCAATGAACTCAAAATCATTGACCCTGCTGTCGGTTCAGGTGCTTTTCCCATTGGCGTTTTAAATAAGCTGGTTTTTTTGCTTTCAAAACTTGATCCACACAACGAAAAATGGAAATTGCAACAATTCCGGGCGCTCGACTATATCACCGACCCCACATTAAAAAATGAACTTCGCGAAAAAATTGAAAACAATTTCAGACGAAATGAACTCGATTACGGACGGAAACTATATCTGATACAAAATTGTATTTATGGAGTGGATATTCAACCTATTGCTATTCACATAGCCAAACTACGATTTTTTATTTCTTTGCTGGTGGACGAAAAAGTAAACCCGAATATTGACGACAATTTCGGTATCGAACCTTTGCCCAATCTTGAAACAAAATTAGTGGCTGCCAATACGCTCATTGGATTGCCCACATCTAAACAACTGGTTATTAAAGGTGATGAAACAAAACAAATTGAAGAAGAACTTTTTCAGATTCGGAAGCAACATTTTACAGCCAATTACGAAAAGAAAAAGAAAGAAATTCAAAAAAGAGACCGCGAATTGAGAAATCGGCTGAAAGAATTGCTTGAAGAAAGTGGTTTCCCTTCCGATTATAGCAAAAAAATAGCCTCGTGGGATCTATACGACACCAACCGGTCGGCCGAGTGGTTCGATCCCGAATGGATGTTTGGGGTAAAAAAGGAAAAAAAGAAAATACAAAAAGATTGGAAAACATTCAACATCACGTGGGCAACACACAATAGCCGAAGGAAAGAGAATTATATGCCATCCAATACTGAAGGTCTGGCTCCTGTTTTGTTATCGCTGGAAGAGAGAAACACGGTGGCACAATTGCTTGCTTGGCGTATAAAGGCAAAACACTACAGAGTATTGGCAATGAATGTACTTACCGATCATGTCCATTTGTTATTGGTAGCAGAAGAAAAAGACGTCCCGAAAATTGTAGGAGATCTGAAAGGCTACGTATCGCATGAGTTCGGCACGACTGCAACCCCCGGGCTATCTACTCCAACCCACGGGTTAACCCGTGGGTCAATACACGATAGTACCCACGATAGTACCCACGGGTCAACCCACGATAGTACCCACGGGTCAACCCACGATAGTACCCACGGGTCAACCCACGATAGTACCCACGGGTCAACCCGTGGGTCAGAAGGAGACTGCACATACAGCGATGGTACACGGCAGAAGCTCTGGGCAAAGCACTACAACAACACTCCTGTGGAAGATTTCGAGCATTTTGCCAATGTCATAGATTATATCAACTATAATCATCTGAAACATCTAATTCCAGCTATTGATTTCTCGCTTTTCCAGGATGCATTGACTCCCATTGACAAAGCATTCGAACCAGTTGAAGAAGAAACAGGCTTTGATATTGTCATTGGCAATCCGCCGTATGGAATAAAATTTTCAGAAGATGAAAAGAAGTATTTTAAAAAACAATATTTATGTACCAAAACGATTTCGAGTAAACAAAAAGGCTCTTTAGATTCATTTGCATTATTTATCGAAAAAGGATTTAATATTTTGAAAAAAAATGGAAACTTAATTTATATTATTCCTATTTCTATCACTTCAAGTGATTCAATGACAGCACTTCATAACCTTTTGGAACAAAATTGTAACCTGATCAAAATTTCTTCTTATGCAGTAAGACCTCAACCGATTTTTCAAAATGCTGTGATAAATACTTCTATCCTTTTTTTTATTAAAACACTTACGCCAGTTGAACAAATTTTATGTACAAAAATGTATCGAAAAAGTAAAGGTTTTAATTTAAAAACATTATTTGAAAATTTAGAATTTATTGACATAAAAAAATACAAATTATTTGGAAGATACCCAAAAATTAGTACATCTATAGAAACACAAATTTTGGATAAACTATTTTCAATAAAAACAAAAACTAAAGATTTAATTAGAGAAAATGGGAAACCGATTTATTATCGAACGACAGGAGGACGATATTTTAAAGTTATAACAAATTATTCAACAGGTTCTACAAAAGAGAAGGATATGCTTATAGATAAACATTTTTGTAATGCAATTGGAGCAATTTTGAGTAGTAATTTATTTTTTTGGTATTATCAAATTTATTCAAATAATCTTGATTTAAAATTTTATGAAATAGAATCTTTCCCGATACCTATAAATGAATTGACAGAAGAAAGAATTAAAGTATTAGAAGTGTTGTATGAAGAATATTTAAAAGATATTGAAGAAAACGCCAAAATAAGGATAACAACTAAATACGCTCATATCGATTCTTTCAAAGAATATAAAATTGGGAAATCAAAAAAGTATATTGATGCTATGGACGATTATATTGGACCACTTTATGGCTTAAATAAAGAAGAAATCGAATTTATAAAAAACTATGAAATTGAATTTCGATTAACAGAAAATGAAGAAGACGAAAATTAATAATCGAAATCTCAATAGAACCCAAAGCTAAATTAAACCGACTTCAAATACCATATTATAAAAAAATAACAAATATATATAAGATAAAAAAGGAGGTCAGTATGAAAGGAGAACCCGTTATAGTAAAACAACTTTTGAAGAAAGCAAAGGATTCTGCACTATTAGCTGTGGAATTTTATAATAAACCTGCTGTTAACTTTAAATCAGAAGGATTTATCACTATGATGTGTATCGCTTGGACAAGTCTCTTTCATGCATATTTCTTTAAAAATAAAATTAAACCCTATTATAAGAAAAATGAAAATAGTAAAAGATCTCGATATGCTACAACACCAATTAAACTATCAAATGGAAAAACAATAAATGAATTTAAGTGGTGGGAACTTACTGAGTGTTTAAATAAATACTATCAATCTAATACAAATCATCCTGTAAAAAAAAATCTGGAATTTTTTTGTGAGATTCGAAATATGATTGTACACAGAAATATTCCGGAACTTGATTCGAATCTTTATGCGGAATGTCAAGCTAATATTTTGAATTTTAATAATTTTTTAAAAGAACATTTTGGAGATAAACATAGCATGGATTATTTGTTATCTTATACGATACAAATGTTTAAAAGTAATAAGAATTTTTTAGAGGCAACTAATGTCGAATTGAAAAAGAAAAATGCGATTGAAATTGTTGAATTTATTAAATCATTCAGAGCTTCACTTTCTTCCGACGTTTTCGAATCTCCCCAATATGCCTATAAAGCTATCTTGATCCAAGTAAAAAACCACGAATCTAAAGATGCTCTCCCTTTGAAATTTATAAATGAAAAAAATTTAACGGATGAACAAAAGGAAGACCTTAAAAATATAATGGGAGTTGTTTTAGTAAAAGAAAAAACAGGTTATAAAAATAAGATACCCGAAAATTTTTCGTTAACCAGCACAGATCTTTATAATTCAATAAAAGAAAGGTATCCTTATATTCGTCTTAATAATAATTATAATAAAATTAAATGCTATCTTAGAATCAAATACGACAATGTGCTCGCTTATGAATGGCTCAATAATCCAAAAAGTAAGAAATCTAAATCTTTTACTTATTACTATGATCCTAAAATTATAGATGAGTTTGGTAAAATATATCCACCTATTACTGAATCAAATAAAACAATATTTGAACAAGTAATTCAAGTTATTGATCAATATTTGTCCGTCAAAAAAGAAAATCCTTCCGCCGACACTTCCGCATTGGAACACCAAATTGACCGGCTGGTTTATCAGCTTTACGATTTGACAGAAGAAGAAATAAAAATAATAGAAGGAGAAAATTGAATAATAAAATTCAAATATCCTTACACAAAAAGTGGAGGAACTATACGGATAAATAAATTATTTTAGTTAAAAAATATGTTTTATATTTAATTAGTTCTGAATAAAACCTGTTGATATAAAAGTAAATTTTTATAGTTAGTCTGTTACTATTTATTTGAATTATTTTGTGGAAAATAATTATCAAAATTAATATTAAATGTCTAAACGACAGAAAAATAGCTTGTTCTTTCTTCTGATATTCATTACATTAGCTTTTTTTGTTTTAGATCTGGCATGGGGAAGCATTCGCATACCTTTTAATGAAATTTTTTCCATTTTAGCTGGCAAAGGAACAAACGATATTCATACGGAAATAATTTTGAATTTTCGTCTGCCAAAAGCTATTACAGCTATTATTGCCGGAATTTCGCTTTCCATAGCCGGATTAATGATGCAAACACTTTTTAGAAATCCGCTGGCTGATCCTTACATTTTGGGAATAAGTTCGGGAGCAAGTTTGGGAGTAGCAATGGTAATGATGGCAGCTTCATTGTTTCCTGCTGTTTTTATCAGTAGCAATTGGTCGTTAATTATAGCTGCCGTTATAGGTGCTTCGCTGGTTTTGCTGTTGGTCATTTTGGCTTCCTTTAAGGTTCACGACGTTGTTTCTTTGTTGATTGTTGGAATTATGTTTGGCACTATTGCGTCGGCGCTGGTCAATATTTTTCAAAATTTGAGCAATCCGGATGCGGTAAAACTTTTCATTATGTGGACTTTTGGCAGTTTGAGTGCAGTAACTTGGCATCATTTGCTGGTATTGATTCCTGTTTTTATGATTGGAATGATGATTGCTATTTTTCTGCAAAAACGGCTGGATGTTTTGCTATTAGGAGAAAACTATGCACGAAGCTCGGGAGTTTCTATTCAGCAAACGCGTTTTTTAATTGTTCTGGCAACGGGTTTATTGGCAGGAGGAATTACTGCTTTCACCGGACCCATTGCTTTTGTGGGGATAGCTATTCCTCATGTTGCCAGAGGAATTTTTCGAACTTCTTCTCATAAAATTTTAATTCCTGCTTGTGTGCTTTGTGGTGCTTCGCTGCTGATGATTTGTGATATTATTTCTCAAATACCAGCTTATTCGTTGCCTATCAATACAGTAAGTGCATTGTTTGGTGCACCTGTTATTTTGTGGATTATTTTAAAAAGAAAATAAGAAAATTGTTTTTTCATTTATTGCTGGAAAATTATTGATTGTGAGTTATGTGCATTTTGTCCACTGTTGATTTAACGATTGGTTATTTAAAAAAAGATAAAAAGAAAGTAGTACAATCCAACTTGAATTTGGAGTTGTATGCCGGGAAATTAACAGGATTAATCGGTCCAAACGGCGTAGGAAAATCTACTTTATTGCGAACTTTATCGGGCTTGCAAAAACCACTTGGTGGAAAAGTTTTGCTTGAAAATAAGGAATTATCCAAACTTTCTTATCAAGAAAAAGCAACAAAAATAGCTCTTGTTTTGACTGATAAAATTGACATATTAAATGCTACGGTTTATGATATTGTTTCTTATGGTCGATATCCTTACAGCAATTGGCTGGGAAATTTAACTGATAAAGATCACGTATATATTGAACAGGCAATTCAGATGGTGCATTTAGAAGAAAAAAGAAATGAACTATTAAATGAACTTTCGGATGGTGAACGTCAAAGGGTAATGATTGCCAGAGCATTGGCTCAAGATACTCCTGTAATTTTATTGGATGAACCAACCTCATTTCTGGATGTATCCAATCGAATAGAAATTATGTTGTTGTTACACAAATTGGCTCATCAAACGCAGAAAGCAATTTTGCTTTCCACTCACGAACTTGATTTGGCTTTACAGGCTGCGGATAGTATCTGGTTGATGGATAAAAATGGGAAAACGATTTGTGGTGTGCCGGAAGATTTGGTTTTTAATGGGAGCTTTGCTCGAGCTTTTGCCAGTAAGTATTATTTTTTTAATGAAGCCAATGGTAATTTTTCAATGAACTTTTCTTTGAACAAACAAGTGGCGGTGACAGGAAACAAAACCAGAATGTATTGGACACTCAGAGCATTGGCACGAGCAGGTTTTGAAGCAAAAGAAGAAGCACCAGTAAAAATTCTGGTTACCGAAGATGGTTGGATTTTGAATGATGAAAAAATAAACTCTATGGAAGAATTGCTTGATAAATTGACGAAATTGGAGAAATTAAATTTATCATAAAAAACATTTTTTACAAATCATTCAAAAGAAGATAGAAAGGAAAAGTAAAATAATCATTCCCTTTTTTCGTTTTTAGGGTAACTTATTAATAACATTGCATGAACAAGCGATTGAGCTTTCTTTTTTGTTTTTTTGTTGTTACGTTGATTTTAACCGCACAAAATAAGGTTCGGATTTTTGGCTATGTTGTTGATTCTAACAACAGAGGCATTGAACTGGTAAATGTTTTTTTGAAAGGTACAACAACAGGAACTACCACCAACCAAAATGGCTATTATGAATTGATCACCGAAATTAAAGATTCGGCTGAGATTATTTTTTCGATGGTCGGTTATCAGACTGTTTCCTATACTATTCATCCAAAAGCAAAAGTTATTCAATTAACTGTTGAATTACCAGCTCTGAATCAAGAAATAAAAGAAATAGATATTATTGGGCAAAAACGTCAAACAAATACTATTGACGTATTAAATCCTTCCAAATATCGATTGATGCCTAATCCTTCGGGAGGTATTGAATCTTTATTGATTGCTTTTACAGGAGTTACTTCATCAAATGAACTTAGTTCTCAATATAACGTTAGAGGTGGGAATTTCGATGAAAACATCGTATATGTCAATGGCATAGAAATTTATCGTCCCTTGTTAATAAGAGCAGGTCAACAAGAAGGATTGAGTTTCATCAATTCAGATATGGTGCAGAATGTGTCTTTTTCTTCAGGTGGATTCGGCGTAGAATATGGTGATAAAATGTCATCTGTGCTGGATATTCAATACAAAAAACCGACAAGAACGGAAGCTTCTGTTTCGCTTAATTTATTAGGTGCTTCTGCTTATGTGGGCACAGCCAGCAAACGTTTTACTCAAATGCATGGCATCCGATATAAAACTTCTGCCTATTTGCTTGGAACGCTGGAAACAAAAGGCGAATATAATCCTTCGTTTGTAGATTATCAAACTTATATGACCTATCAGTTGAAGCCCAAATGGGAATTAACTTTTCTTGGAAATTTTTCTCAAAACTCCTATCAGTTCATTCCACAAACCAGAGAAACATCTTTTGGTACTTACAATATGGGAAGAAAACTCACCGTATTTTTTGGCGGACAGGAAAAGGATTTATTTCAAACAGCTTTTGGAGCTTTTACATTGAATTATCATCCTTTAAAAGAAACTAAATTGAGTTTAATTGCTTCGGGCTTTCGTACCAACGAAAAAGAAACTTATGATATTTCTGGAGAATATATTTTGAGTGAAATAAAAATGGAAGATGATTTATCAAAAGAAACAGGCGAAACATTGGGAATTGGTAATTACCATGAACATGCTCGTAATCGTTTGAATGCAACGGTAATGAATATTTCTCATCAAGGAGAATCGAAAGCAGGCAATCATCAATTGAAATGGGGAGCACTTCTTCAATTTGAAAAGATTAATGATAAAATTAACGAATGGGAATGGCGTGATTCGTCAGGTTATTCGTTACCTTATCATCCTTACGATGTAAAATTATATTATAATCTGAAAGCTTTAAATTCCTTGTCATCCACTCGTTCGTCAGTTTTTTTACAGGATACTTACAGATATAGTTCTATAGCAGGCACTTTGTCATTCACAGGTGGTTTACGAGCAAGTTATTGGTCGTTTAACGACGAATTTCTGCTGAGTCCGCGTCTATCTTTTTCTTACTTGCCTCATTGGGAAAAAGATTTTAGTTTTCGTTTTGCTACAGGAATTTATTATCAATCACCTTTTTATAAAGAAATAAGAGATACAATTACCGATAATATAGGAAATGTAAATGTAGCATTAAATTCTCATATCAAATCGCCCCGTTCTGTGCATTTTGTATTGGGAGGTGATTATTATTTCAGGGCATTGGGACGACCTTTTAAATTTACTACAGAAACGTATCTCAAACTCACCGACCGACTCATTTCTTATTCTATTGACAATGTAAAAATTGTTTATTCTGGCGAAAATGACGGTAAAGCTTATACTGCGGGAATTGATTTTAAACTTTTCGGGGAATTGGTTCCAGGAACAGATTCCTGGATTAATTTTTCGTTAATGCGGTCGAGAGAAGATTTAATTAACGATAGTTATGTAAAAAATACTTATGACGAAAATGGAAATTTATCTTCTTCTGAAATAGTTAATCCGGCCTGGATTCCAGGACCCAATGAACAACGTTATTCATTTTCCATGATGTTTCAGGATTATTTGCCTACCGATCCTCGCTATAAATTGCAATTAAAATTCATCTGGTCAGATGGTTTGCCATTTGGTCCGCCACGAAATTATCAGTTTCGCTCAGTTTTCAGAATGCCACCTTATCGTCGAGTGGATATTGGAGCATCTCGCTTGTTGGTAAATGGAAAAGATAAATGGATGGAAAAAACCTGGCTGAAACCTGTCAAAGATATCTGGTTGAATGTGGAAGTATTTAATTTACTGGATTTTAAAAATGTAAATTCCTATTATTGGGTAACGGATGTGTATGGGCAGCAATTGGCTGTTCCCAATTATCTGACTGGAAGACAATTTAATATAAAATTGATTGTGGATTTTAAATAAAAATAAAAACAAAAATACTTCCAATATCCGTTTCGATTTTAATTTCAGAACAAATAGAATTTTCTGTAAATTTTGCTAAATTTGTAACTAAATTTTTTTTAAAAATATTTAGAATAAAAACTATCATAAAATATCAAAATAACACCTTTAAAAATGCCACACACTTCACAACGTGGGCTTTCCATGCCTGAATCTCCTATTCGTAAACTTGCTCCACTGGCTGATAAAGCCAAAGCACGAGGAATCAAAGTTTATCATTTGAATATAGGTCAGCCCGACTTGAAAACTCCACAAAAAGCTTTAGATGTTTTAAAAACAATTGATCGCACTATTCTGGAATACAGTCCAAGTGATGGTTTTAAAAGTTTAAAAATCAAGTTGGCGAGTTATTATGAAAAATTTAATATTGACGTTACAGAAGAAGATATTATTATCACAACAGGAGGTTCAGAAGCAGTCAACTTTGCTTTTATGAGTTGTTTGGATCCGGGCGATGAAATTATAGTGCCAGAACCTGCTTATGCCAATTATACAGCTTTTGCCATAGCTGCAGGTGTCGTTGTACGCCCTGTCATTTCCACCATTGATGACGGTTTTGCTTTGCCTTCCATTGAAAAATTTGAAGAATTGATTACTCCGAAAACGAAAGGCATTATGATATGTAATCCGAATAATCCGACAGGTTACTTATACACGCGTTCAGAAATGAATCAAATTCGTGATCTGGTAAAGAAATATGATTTATTTTTGTTTTCTGACGAAGTTTATCGCGAATTTTGCTATAGCGGAGCACCATATATTTCAGCCTTTCATCTGGATGGTATTGAGGAAAATGTTATTCTGGCCGATTCATTTTCAAAACGTTACAGCGAATGTGGTATTCGTGTAGGAGCGTTGGTGACCAAAAACAAAGAAGTTAGAAAAAATGTAATGAAATTTTGTCAAGCTCGATTAAGTCCGCCATTAATTGGGCAAATTATTGCAGAAGCCTCAATTGATACACCACAAGAATATATGCTTGAATCTTACAATGAATATCTGGAACGACGTAAATTTTTAATTGATGGACTGAATCGCATTCCGGGCGTTTATTCGCCTATCCCAATGGGAGCGTTTTATACCGTAGCTCGCTTGCCTGTTGATGATGCTGATAAATTCTGTGAATGGATGCTTTCTGATTTTGAGTACGAAGGAGCTACTGTTATGCTGGCACCAGGTTCTGGTTTTTATACGCTGGAAGGAATGGGCAAGGATGAAGTACGGATTGCCTATGTAGTAAATAAGGAGGATTTGAAAAAATCTTTGATTATTTTAGCTAAAGCATTGGAAGTATATCCAGGAAGAACAAATAAATGATGGTTGAAAATCAATTATTTGGAATTTTTCCATTCTTGCTTTATAATTTTCCCAATTTCTGGCCTGTTTCAAAAAGGTAATATTTTGAAAATTATTCGCTGATTTGAAATTCGAATATTTTATAGCAAAACGCATTCATTTTCAACAAGGAAAGAAAAATGTTTCTCGTCCAGCAGTTCGGATTGCTACCATTGGAATTGCATTGGGACTGGCTGTGATGTTGATTTCCGTTTGTGTGGTTATTGGTTTCAAAAGTGAAGTCCGCAACAAAATGATTGGTTTTGGCGGTCATATTCAAATCACTAATTTTGACAATAATAATACTTACGAAATGATTCCCATTCAAATGGATTCGTTGCTGATACAAAAAATTTCGGAGATAAAAGGAGTAAAAGGTATTCAAAAGTTCGCTACCAAACCGGGAATAATTAAAACGGCTGACGAATTTCAAGGTATCATTTTAAAAGGTGTAGATAAAAATTATGATTGGAATTTTTTTAAATCAAATCTGGTCGAAGGGAGCATTCCGGATTTATTTTCGGAAACACCTAAAAATGAAATTCTTATCTCCAGATATCTTGCCAATTTATTAAAATTGAAATTAGATGATCAATTTTATACTTATTTCCTGCAAGATCAGATTCGAGCAAGAAAATTTAAAATTGTAGGCATTTATTCTACAAATTTTGTGGATTATGATAAAATGTTTTTAATCACTGACATTCGTCATGTTCAACGTTTAAATAATTGGTCATCAGATATGTTTGGCGGGTTGGAAGTGTTGATTGATGATTTTGATCATCTGGATGAAATAGGTGAAAAAGTAACTTTTCTTACTGCAAATAAGTTTACGAAAGAAGGGAACGCCTATTTTACTCAAACCATTAAACAGTTGAATCCTCAAATTTTTAGCTGGCTCGATTTGCTGGATATGAATGTTTGGGTTATTCTGGCTTTAATGATGGCTGTAGCAGGTTTCAACATGATTTCAGGTTTGCTTATTTTGATCCTTGAACGCACCAGTATGATTGGCATACTAAAAGCGATGGGAGCAACCAATTGGCAAATAAGAAAAATATTTATTTATCATTCTTTTTTTCTGGTAGGCAAAGGAATGTTGTGGGGGAATTTGATTGGTCTGGCAATTTGTGCGTTACAATATTTTACCCATATTATTCCTTTAAATCCAGAAGCTTATTATGTGGCAAGTGTGCCTATTGTTTTTAATTGGATGTATATTCTTTTATTAAATATCGGGACTTTCTTGGTTTCAATTTTAATTATGATTGCTCCATCATATTTAATTACAAAAATTTCGCCCGCTAAAATTATTCGATATGAATGAAAGTTTAATTTTATTCGTAAAAAGCTTTCGAAAATGAAAATGAGTTTCGAGATACGAGATACGAGTTTTGGAGTTTTGAGTATTTAGTTGATAATCAATAGTTTGTGGTTCTTGTAGAGACGTTGCATGCAACGTCTCTACTGAAAATAATAAAAAAGTAAGTGGGGTTTGTGGCAAAGCCTCATATCTTTGTTCGGCGTAGCCTCTTGGCTACGTCGCACAAAAAATAAAATCTCCTGATTTTTAACTACTGATAAAATCAAACTTTTTGCTAGACAAATATCTATCGTAAAAAATCATTTAATCGAAATCAATCGATGCTAATAATATTCTGTCATTTCAATTTCAATTAAAATTATATTAATGATTGCAACTTGGTATAAAACAGTTCAATAAATTCTTGGATTTATTTTTAGAAACACATTTTGATTATGGAAATGAGCATTAAAGAACAGATAGAAGCACTGCGTAAAGAACTTGAGCAACATAATTATTATTATTATGTACTTTCTCAGCCGATTATTTCAGATTTCGAATACGATATGAAACTGAAACAATTACAAGAGCTCGAAGAAAAATATCCCGAATATTACGATCCTTATTCACCAACTCAACGGGTTGGCAGTGATTTGACTGAAGGTTTTGAACAGGCTTATCACGCTTACCCCATGCTTTCTTTGAGTAATACTTACACAGAAGAAGAAGTAAAGGAATTTTACGAGCGAGTTTCAAGAACATTAAACGAACCTTTTGAATTGGTAGGAGAGTTGAAATATGATGGTGTTTCAATTTCCATAACTTATGAAAATGGTGTGATGATTCGTGCTGTGACACGTGGTGATGGCGAAAAAGGTGATGTTGTAACAGCCAATGTGAAAACTATTAAAAGTATCCCATTGCGATTGCGAGGTGATTATCCATCAAAGTTTGAAATTCGTGGAGAAGTTCTTATGTCTTGGGAAGTTTTTGATAAATTGAATAAGGAAAGGGAAGCCCAAGAAGAACCACTTTTTGCCAATCCTCGAAATGCTACTGCTGGCACTATAAAACTTTTAAGTCCAGCAATTGTTGCTTCTCGAAACCTGGATGCTTATTTTTACTATGTGTTGGGAGAAGAATTGCCATACCGAACTCATTACGATAATCTTCAAGCGGCTAAAACATGGGGATTTAAAATTTCAAGTGACATGAAAGTCTGCAAAAATCTTGAAGAAGTATTTGATTTTATTCATTATTGGGATGTTGAACGACGAAAATTACCTATCCCAACTGATGGTGTTGTGCTAAAAGTAAATTCTTTAGATCAACAACGAAAGTTAGGAGCTACTGCAAAATCTCCTCGCTGGGCAATTGCTTTTAAGTTTCAGGCAGAAAAAGCACTGACAAAACTTTTATCCGTTTCGTATCAAGTTGGACGTACAGGTGCAGTAACTCCTGTAGCAAATCTGGAACCCGTAGTACTTTCGGGAACAACGGTAAAACGTGCTTCGTTACACAATGCAGACATTATCGAATCACTCGATTTACATATCGGCGACATGGTATATGTTGAAAAAGGCGGAGAAATTATACCTAAAATCACAGGTGTAGAAAAAAGTGCAAGAATACAAGTCGGAGAAAAGGTTCAATTTATTAAAAATTGTCCTGAATGTGGAACGCCTCTGATTCGTTATCCTAGTGAAGCAGCTCATTATTGCCCGAACGAAAATGGTTGTCCGCCACAAATCAAAGGAAAAATCGAACATTTCGTCAGCCGAAAAGCAATGAACATTGAAGGATTGGGAACAGAAACCATAAATCTGCTTTATAACAAAGGTCTTTTGCGAAATATAGCCGATATTTATGATTTAAAATTTTCTGATTTAGTGAATTTGGAACGAATGGGAGAAAAGTCAGCTAACAATCTTTTGAATTCTATAGAAAAATCTAAACAAGTTCCTTTTGAAAGAGTTTTGTTTGCTCTGGGAATTCGTTTTGTAGGCGAAACAGTAGCTAAAAAATTAGCCGCTCATTTCAAATCTATCGATGCTTTGCAACATGCCACCTACGAAGAACTCCTGGAAGTAGAAGAAATTGGCGACAAAATAGCACAAAGTGTGATCCAATTTTTTTCTGATCCTAAAAATCTGGAAATTATTCAACGACTCAAAGCTGCTGGTGTTCAAATGAGTGTTTCTGAAGAAAATCAATTATTGAAAGGAAATGAGTTGGAAGGGAAATCTATTGTGATTAGTGGGGTTTTCAAACTTCATTCACGAGATGAATACAAAAAAATGATTGAAGAACATGGTGGAAAAAATGTGAGCAGCGTTTCTTCAAAAACATCTTTTATTCTGGCAGGAGATAATATGGGACCCGAAAAACTCAAAAAAGCTCAACAACTGGGTATTCCATTGATTGACGAAAGTACGTTTTTAGCGATGATCAATGAAAAGTAATAATAAACTTTGTAAATTAAGGTTTTAATTTTATGATTTTTGATAAAATAGCTAAATATCAGTTAAAAAAAGAAGTAAAAAGGTATAATTTATCTACCGCTCGAGAAAAACGTTTTATAAACTATGATCAAGCACGGAATTTCCTGTTGATTTTTGAAAGCGATGAAAATGAAAAAAATCTTCCTATCAAAAAAATTATAGAAAAATTAAAATCTGATGACAAAAAAGTAACTGCTATTGGTTATTTGAACAAGAAAAAACTCTGTACACCATTTTTGCTTGATTATAAAATTTTTAATTCTCGACAAACCAATTTTTTTAAAAAGCCTAACGAGTTTATTTTGAAAGAATTGAGAAACTATCAGTTTGATATAGTAATTGATTTATCATTTCATAATGTCATTCCTTTGCAATATGTGGTGCTTTATGTCAATGCTTTTCTTAAAGTAGGATTGAAAAACGCTGATTTGTCAATTTACGATTTTATTTTCAACATTACGAATCAATTTAAGGAGGAATTATCCTTCTTTGACAACATAAATAATATTTTTAATCAGATAATATTTTACTTAAAAAATATTCAATCTTCTGATTAAAAGCGTAATTTTGTGATGAATTAAAATATATTTTCTATGAACATGTATAATAAATTAACGGGAATGGGAGTAGCTTTGGTAACTCCTTTTAAAAATGATGATTCAATTGATTTTGAGGCTTTTGGAAAATTAATAGAATATGTAATTAAAAATGGTGCTGATTATCTGGTAGTGTGTGGAACAACTGCTGAAACACCCACCTTAACTGAAGACGAAAAGGATGAACTGGCTCGTTTTGCTGTTCAACAAAATGCAGGACGATTGCCAATTGTGCTGGGCATCGGTGGAAATAATACAAAAGCTGTAATAGAAAAGATTAAAACTACTGATTTATCGGGAATTGATGCCATATTATCTGTTGTTCCTTATTATAATAAACCTACGCAAGAAGGAATCTATCAACATTTTGCAAGTATAGCAAAAGCTTCGTCACTTCCCATCATTCTCTACAATGTTCCAGGCAGAACAAGCGTAAATATGACAGCAGAAACTACTTTGCGTTTGGCAAAAGATTTTCCAAACATTTGTGCAATAAAAGAAGCTTCAGGTAACTTTGTTCAGATTGGTGAAATTATAAAAAACAAGCCTAAAGATTTTTTGGTAATTTCAGGCGATGATGGCGTTGCTTATCCGCTGATTACTATGGGAGGCGTTGGTGTCATTTCAGTTATCGGAAATGCTTTTCCTGCTGAATTTAGTAAAATGGTACATCTGGCTTTACAGGGCGATTATGCAAGTGCACGACGAATTCATTATCGCTTTACAGAATTGTTTGATTTACTTTTTGTTGAAGGCAATCCTGCTGGTGTGAAAAGTATGCTGGCAGTTTTGGGAATGATAGAAAATAAATTACGATTACCATTGGTGCCTAATACGATTAAAACTTACGAAAAAATTCGCTCGGTGCTCAATCAGTTAAATTGAAAAATTACAAAATTTTTTTCTCTTTTTTCTGAATGGAAAAATAATTTGTCAGTATCTGTTTTTCCGCTCGCTCCCGCCGATTTGTAATCGGTGGTTTGGTCCCCGCTCCCGCCGATTTGTAATCGGTGGTTTGGTCTGTAGAGCAAGAAATAGAGAGCAAATGTAAAAATGAATGCGAGAGCCTCGCTCCCGCCGATTTGTAATCGGTGGTTTGGTCTGAAGAGCAAGGAATAGAGAGCAAATGTAAAAATGAATGCGGAAGCATAAAAAGGAACAAGGAAACACATAAACATGAGCAGAAATTATAAATTTTATAATCCTGAAGGAATTTATTTTGTAAGTTTTGCTGTGAAGGAGTGGATTGATATATTCACAAGAAACGAGTATAAAGACGTAATCGTAGATAGTCTAATATTTTGTCAAAAGAATAAAGGATTAGAATTATTTGCATGGTGTATAATGACCAATCACGTTCATTTAATAATTAGAGCTAAAAAAGGTTATGCTTTGCAAGATATAATGCGTGATTTTAAAAAATTCACAAGCAAGAAAATAATAACAGCCATAAAAGAGAATCCACAAGAAAGCAGAAAAGAATGGTTGTTGGAAAAATTTTTAACAAAAGAAGGAATTCATTTTTGGGGGACAGACAATCATCCGATAGAATTGTGGAGTAACAGCGTCATAAGTCAAAAGTTGGATTATTTACATAATAATCCTGTAAAAGAAGGACTTGTATTTCGCGCCGAGCAATATGTTTACAGCAGTGCTGTTGATTATGCCGGAGGAAAAGGATTATTAGATATAATTCTGATATAATTGCTTTAGCAAGCAAACCACCGATTACAAATCGGCGGGAGCAAAGGCCTGAATAACGTTGACATTATCAACATTATCATCCGATAGAAGAAGGACTTGTATTACGAGCATAATAGATTTATAGCGAATTTTCCTTTCCAAATTTTGTAAAAAATGATCTAAAAGCCTATACCAATCGGCTTTTAAGAATATTCCAGTAAATTTAATGTACGCAAGAAAAATACTATTTTTTTCTTCTAACAAAGTTATTTTATTGAATTTTTTTGTATGTTTGTAAAAAATAAAATAATGTTCAATATGTGATAAACGACTAATAATTACACTGTAAGCAAGAAATTATTTTAAAAAAATATATTAAACAAATAATAATCAATTTGTTATATATAAAATATACTGCTTTTTGAAAGGGAAATCCGTTATAGCAGTGTTGTTGATGATGCCGGAGGAAAAGGATTATTAGATATAATTCTGATATAATTGCTTTAACAAGCAAACCACCGATTACAAATCGGCGGGAGCAAAGGGGACTTTTGAATCCTATCGGAAACTGACAAATTAATGAAAGAATTTGATAAAATTGAGATTGAATGATTCCTAATACTTTAGATAATACAACTATTTCGCTTTTAAAAGATTTGGAAAAAGATTTTGATATTTCTTTCGAGCCAAAAAATATAGACTTTTGCGGAGTCTTTCAAAAAAATAAAAAAGCAACAATTTACTATAATCCAAAAAATGTTGATTCAGCCTCTATTGCTCATGAATTACTACATATTTGGCTAACACGATTCAATTATAGTATAGGAAATCATATTTATTTGACTTTTATATTCTGATAAAAAGTTGAATAAGGTTTTTAATAAATTCTTATGCGATTATATTACAAATTGTTGTAACCATTTTAAAATGTATCCAAAATTTATTAATCTCGGCTATCAACCTGTTGATTTTCTTAAAAACAGTTTGGATGAAAAAGCATCGTTAAAGGATATAAAAAGGTTAAAATTAAAGTTATTGGGGTCTTATAATTCAAAAGCCATAAATTTTTACATCGGTTCCTTGTTTTCCATATTAGCAGACCACGTTGAAAATGATTACACTCAACATCATTCTTATTTGAAACAATTGGATTTTCAGTTATATACAATCGTTTCAGATTTTTGGAATAAATGGGAAAAATTTGATATTGAAAATATCGATGTAATTAATAATTCAGATTTAGATTTAATAAACAGCTTTATTGACAACATGAAAGAATGGATAAAAACTAAAAGGATTGTATAGTTCATGCTTCACAGCCATACACATTTCCAAGTTGTACACCCTCTCCCGCCGGATTTGTAACCGGTGGTTTGGTCTGTAGAGCGCTCGCTCCCGCCAATTTGTAATCGGTGGTTTGGTCTGTAGAGCAAGAAAGGTAGAAAAGCAAATGTAGAAAAGCAAATGTAGAAAAGAATACAAGAGCACCAAAAGAAAGAAGAAAAACCCTGTTCGACGTAGCCTCAAGACTACGTCGAATTAAAAATAAAATCTCCAGATTTTCAACATTGCTTATAATAAGCGAATAAAATTGGATTCTGCTGTTATGTTCCTTGTTATGAAGGTTGTAAGCAAAATAAGGTTTAAAAAAATAACGTCACAACAATATGCTTTGGAACGACATGAGCCGGTAAGCCGAAAAAAAGAGAAAGCAAGTTTTTTATTTTTCATATCGATTTTTCCACAATTGTTGAAGATAATCTGCCAACTTTTTTTCTGCTGGATTTTCCTGAGATTTCCAAATGCTTTCGTCGGCAAGTTCATCGGGTAAATATTGCTGATGTACAAAATGATTAGGAAAATCATGTGGATACAAGTAATCTTTTCCATAACCAATTTTTTTCATCAAGTCGGTAGGTGCATTTCGTAAATGCAAAGGGACAGGTAAATTGCCAGTTTTTTTAACTAAATTTTGAGCTTCATCAATGGCAAGATAAGCTGAATTGCTTTTGGGTGAAGAAGCCAGATAAATGGTCGTTTCGGCCAAAATAAGTCTTCCTTCGGGCCAGCCAATTTTTTGCATAGCATCGAAACAGGCATTGGCTAATAATAAAGCATTGGGGTTTGCCAGACCAATATCTTCAGAAGCAGCAATCAATAATCGTCGAGCAATAAAAAGAGGATCTTCACCACCTTCTATCATGCGTGCCAACCAATAAATAGCAGCATCTGGATCGCTTCCACGAATAGATTTGATAAATGCCGAAATAATATCGTAGTGCAATTCACCGTTTTTATCGTAAGCAATAGGATTTTCCTGTAAACATTCAATAACTGCTTGATTTGTTATATGTACAGGATCTTCTGGTTCTGCGGCGACAATCAATTCAATGATATTAAATAATTTACGAGCATCACCGCCAGCAAATCTTAATAAAGCTTCTGTTTCATCCATTTCAATTTTTCTCTTTTTTAATATTTCATCAGTAGAAATAGCTCGATTAGCTAACAGAAGCAAATTATCAGCACTTAACGGCTTTAAAATATATACTTGACAGCGAGAAAGAAGAGGAGTAATAATTTCAAACGAAGGATTTTCTGTGGTAGCTCCAATCAACGTTATGGTGCCATTTTCAACCGCCCCTAACAAGGCATCTTGTTGCGATTTGCTAAAACGGTGAATTTCATCAATAAAAAGAATAGGGTTTCCTGAAGGAAATAATTTATTGTTTTTGGCTTTTTCGATGATTTCCCTGACTTCTTTTACACCTGAATTAATGGCACTCAGTGAATAAAAAGGTCTATTCAATTGATTTGCAATAATTCGTGCGAGCGTAGTTTTTCCTACTCCAGGCGGACCCCATAAAATAAAAGAAGCAAGGTGCCCCGACTCGATCATTTGTCGCAAAATAGCATTTTCACCTACCAAATGTTCTTGCCCTACAAATTGATCCAGTGTTTTTGGGCGTAATCGTTCTGCTAAAGGCTGCATGAAAATCTGTTTTGAATTACTATCACAAATTTAGCTCTAAATTTTTGATTTTTTGACTTTTCAGTTGAAAAATTCATGAAGTTTATAGTTTTTGAGTTGGCAAGTTATGAGATTCAAGGTTGCGAGTTTCGAGTAGAAATATTTTTGAGAAGTGTTCGCGTAGCCTTTTGACTTTGTCGCCCCACCGTTCGGCGTAGCCTCAAGGCTACGTCGAATTAAAAATAAAATCTCCAGATTTTCAATAAGGTAATAAGGTTTTGGATGGTAGGAAGATTTGCCTGTTATTAAGGTTAACGGTAAAATAAGGTTTAGTAAATGAATGTATCGAAAAATGATGTTTTTTTGAATTGACCTTGTCCGGTGAGCCGAAAAATAAGAGAAGTTGGCGTTAAAAAATCTTCTCTGTTTGAGCGACGGAGGAGCGAGTTTAGAAGATTTTAGCCAACGAACGCCCATTTTTCGAACGAAGCGGGCACAGTCTTGACGTTTTTTGCTTACTTTTTTATGTCAAGATAAAAAAGTAAGCGGGGTTTGGGGCAACGCCCCATAAAAATGATTTCTAAAATAAAAACATTGATTGGGTGTGATTTTTTGCAAGCAAAGCGAACAAATTCGAGAGGCAATCACATTTCATTTTATTATAAGAAATTACCTTCTTAAAAAAATATCAATTCAAATAAAAAATGTTATTTTTGTAAAGTATCTTGGATACAAAAAAAAATACAACGGCAAGGAGTTTGTTGAGATGCACGGTTACGACACGTACGATTACGGAGCACGAGGAATGTATCCCGCTATTATGCGATTCACCACCCTTGATCCGCTGGCAGAGAAATACTATTCCATCAGTCCGTATGCGTATTGTGGGGATAATCCGATAATGAGAATTGATCCGGATGGAATGGATTGGTTTTATCACTCTATTGATGGCAAATCAGACCCAACCTGGATTTGGCACGAAGGCCATTCATATAATACAGGTGTTAAAGATAGTAATGGTAAAGAAGTTGTTTTACAGGGACAAGAAGCTGTAGTAATTTTTAATGGTTCGACTGATGAAAAATTAGGAGAAGGGCAAAATATGTACGGGAAAGATGCAAAGCTTGCAGATGTAATTGTTTATGGACCTGGAGGGGAAGATGATATTCAGCATTATAAAGGATATACCATGAGTTCTGATCCAACAAAATTTGGCGTTGTAGCAAATGGAGACTACACGGTTAATAGATTAAAACCCAAAGAGCAGCTCGGTCCCTATGGCTCAGATTTAGTTTTAGAAGATAGATTTAATACGAAAATTCCAGCAATGAATAATTATAATCCTGCATATCCGGATAGAAATCCTGGTTATTTAACAAATGTTTTTATACATAGAGCTAATAATAATGGTTGGGCTGGTTGGAGGTATGACAAAAATGGAATTCTTCGAGCAGTTTCTCAAGGTTGTTTACTAATAGCCCCAAATCAATGGAATAAGTTTCATAATCAGTTAAAAATTGTTAATTCATTTTTATTACAATTAAGGCGAAAATAATCATGAAATATAAATTGTTATTTTGGATTTTATGTCCCCTTTTATTATTGAGTCAAAACAAGAAAGATATCAATCCTTGTAATTGTGGTGCTGTATTATTAAACAAACAGCAACAAGTGCCTTTGTTAGACAATAAAGGAAACATAATTAGTTATATTATGGATGATACAATTAAGGAAGATTATTTTGGTATTTTTATTTTCAAAATATCTCATAATTTAGCTTATGTAAGTGCTTCAGCAACTCTTTATGATACAATTCCTCGTAAGGGTTGGATTCAAACCAAGTATCTTGGCATTTATCCAAGCAGTTCTTTTAAAATTAATCTTTATAGTAAGCCTGATATAAAATCCAAAATTAAATCTCAGATTAATAAACCAGAATATTATCCATTTAATATCATAGATTGTAAAGGTAATTGGCTATATGTAAAATATTTAGATGCTGACAATAAGTATAAAGAAGGTTGGTTATCTCCTCATGATCAGTGTTCAAATCCATATTCAACATGCAATTAAATTAAAATAAAACAAAAAAGTATGGCGAGCCAACACTAATACCACCGTTCAGTGTACGCAGTATTACGCGAGCGGTTTGCCGTGGGCAACGAGTTCAAATGATAATCCGGGACTTCAGCCTTATAAATACCACAGCAAGGAGTTTGTTGAGATACATGGTTACGACACGTACGATTACGGAGCACGAGGAATGTATTCTGCCCTTATGCGGTTCACCACCCCTGATCCGCTGGCAGAGAAATACTATTCCATCAGTCCGTATGCGTATTGTGGGAATAATCCGGTAATAAGAATTGATCCGGATGGAATGGATTGGTATAGAAATGATGAGACAGGAGCCACTTTTTGGCAAAAAGGGAATGCTAATTTTGTTAACTATAATGATCAAAAATATAGGAATATTGGAGAAACTTATAGTCAATATATTGATGCTACTAGAGTTGATTATAATCAAAATGAAGTAGTTGAAGTGTCTGATGCAAGTCCTCGTTTTAATTTGGAAGGAGGAGAATATATTCCTAAAATTATTACGACTGATGATGGCACAAAAGTAAGTGTAACATTTAATTATAATAGTCCAACTGGGGGGAAAGGCGATAAAGCACTTTCAAAAGATGCTGTAAGTCTACTTATTATAGGTGTTAATGAAGCTAATAATTCTGGAGCAGGTATTAAGTCTATTGATGTTTCAACTACAACAACAGGAACCCATTCTAGTTCAAAAAGCCTTCACTATGTTGCAAATGGAGCAAGTGCATTTGACATAGATGCCATTAATGGAATAGCTGTCAAAGATTATAACTCTCACAATAGAGTTGATGCTTTTCAAAATGGCATGAAAGAAAATTTTAATTTATATGAGAATTATGGTCCTAATATACAAGAAAAAGGGGGAATTAAAATAAATATTTCTGGACACGATAATCATATTCACGGTTCAACTAAGAAAAGGAGGTGATTTATGCGACGTATTATTATTTTTATGTTTATTTTGTTACTAGCAGGTATATTTAGCTGTGCCCAAACTAATAAATCAAATAAAAATTTCACAGTTCAAAATGGTTTATTTATTTGCAGATTAAATGATCGTATAATCTATTCCAATACTGAACATGAAGATGAATATCCATTATATAATTTATATTCATTAGACCCAATAACTAACAACAAGAGATTGATTGACAGCCTTGTTACTTTAAATTGTTGGATCAAAACCTCAGATTCTACTTTAGTTTATTCGAAATCAGACAAATTATATTTATGGAATTCAAATACAAAAGTAAAGACTCCTTTCCCAATATCTTATCTGTTTGTAAAAATTGTTGGAATAAGTTTTAATCGTGATTTAAATTATTTGATATTATTTGATTTGGATGAAAAAAAACAAGCATTGACATTAAGTATCATAGATAAATTTAATTATATTAAATTCAAACAAATGATAGAATTTAATGAAATTGAAATGGAAGGGATTTTACCAAAAATTGAAGCCATTAATAATTATTTTGTTTTTTTGATACAAGATAAATTGTATATGATAGATTTGTCAAAAAAGATTCCTGATTTTAAAATTATTTCGGACAAATGTGATGGTTTTGCTTTATTTGAAGATAAAGGGATTATTTTTTATAAATTTATTTCTGATGAAAAAACTAATGGTTATATTATCTACTATGATGGATTGCATACAAATATAATTGACAACTTGCTAAATGAGAAAATATTTAATTGTGGAAGATCAGATTTGATTACTGCGAAAATCATGGGTAAATTTGTACCTATTTATGTGATTTGTGATTCTCCCTATATTTTTTCAGAATCAAAATGGGAGTTTCTACAAAATATAGTAATATATGAAGACGAAAAGTTAATTGTGAAAATTCCATATTACGATGGGAAAGTCAATAAAGACAGTTTCGAATGGTATTTAAAAGGTTTATAAATGACTGTAATTTAGTGCATTTTTATTTTTTTATTGTTGCTATAAAGATCATTTAGGCAACAACCGTGAAGTATGGCGAGCCAATACCAATACCACCGTTCAGCGTACGCAGTATTACGCGAGCGGTTTGCCATGGGCAACCAGTTCAGGTGATAATCCAGGACTTCAGCCATATAAATACAACGGCAAGGAGTTTGTTGAGATGCACGGTTACGACACGTACGATTACGGAGCACGAGGAATGTACCCTGCTATTATGCGGTTTACAACCCCTGATCCGCTGGCAGAAAGGAAGCCTTGGATGTCACCATATGTATATTGTTCTAATAATCCAGTTAATAGGATTGATCCAACTGGGAAAATTGATATAGATGATGAGATACAAAAGAAATATCCTAAATTAACTGAGTATTTGAAAAACTTATTAAATGAATGGGAAAATAAGAATCAACGATTTAAAGATAATTTTTCTGAAAAAAGTGGATTAACTGACGCATAAGTTAAAGAAATGTTAAAATTTGGGGAAGGCCCTAAACTTGAGGTTAAAGATTTAACAAAAGAAAATGCCAATGGTATAACAACATTAGTAAAAGATACTAAAACGGGAAAACTCATGAATGCTAATAATGGAAAAAGATTGATAACTTTAAGTAATGAGGTCGTTAATATGATTGAAAAAACGTTCCCAAATGAGGATAACGGTTTCGGTATACTAATGGTAGAATCAACTACTTTTCATGAGTTAACTCACGTTGGCAATGCTATGGTAAACGGGAATGGAAATGGAAAATATCCTGAATCAGGTAAGGCATTTGAAAAAGATGCCTATGGTAAAGATGTTGATCCTTTTAATGTAAAAAGTATTTGGAGATCTTTACAACCTGTTCAAGTAATACCAATTCCTCCTACACCATTTCTAGAAATAGTACCAATCGAAACTACAACAACTTTTATTTATTAATAAATTATTTTAGAATGAAAAAAATAATTATTATGTTTGGATTATTATTTATAAACGTAAGTAATATTCTTTCTCAAGAAAAAATATCTTTACAATTTTTATCTATATTATTAATTAAAAATGAAATTAGAATAAAATTTGAATTTGAAAACATATCAGATAAAGACATTGCTTTATATATTCCAACTTCTCAAGATATTTGTAGACAGATATTTAAAATTAAATTTATTTCAGTTAAAGATTCTACTGTACATACATATGAGCCGTGTACGTGGTATTCAGATTTAAGTTATATTAGGTTAGATTGTAAAAATAGTATAATTTTAATGCCAAAAGAAAAGAAGATAATAAATATGAATTTGTCTAAAAAACATTTTTCACCTTTTTTAAGTAAAGACACTTCATATAAGGTTTTACTAGAAATATATTTGAAAGATATTAATATACAATCCATATTTAGTAATTATTTTAATGAAGATATCTCGTCTAATTATTTAATTTTCAAAAATTATTGAGGGATATTAAATAATACCTCACTAAAGTAATATGTCTAAATCAAAGTTGTTAAAAATGCAATTTAGGAAACATTAAAAGGCCAAAAAAATCAATTTTTCAACTTTTGCTTCCAAGAACTATGCCCTCCAGCCATACAAATACAACGGCAAGGAGTTTGTTGAGATGCATGGTTACGACACGTACGATTACGGAGCACGAGGAATGTATTCTGCCCTTATGCGCTTCACCACCCCTGATCCGCTGGCAGAAAAATACTATTCCATCAGTCCGTATGCGTATTGTGGGAATAATCCGATAAGGTTTGTAGATATTGATGGGAAAAAGATTCTTTATGCAGCTAACGCTTCAAAAGAATTTAAAAAGAATTTTGCTCAAGCAGTGCAATATTTAAATAAACATAAAGTTGCTGGAATGCTTTACCAATTAGAAAAATCTGAAAGTATATACTCTCTATAACTGAAACAAATGGAGGAAGTTTTTATAATTCTGGAACAAATACTATTAATTGGGATCCAACGAAAGGCCTTTTAACAAATGAAGGTCATGAACTTTCTCCAACAACTGTTTTAAATCATGAAATTGATCATGCTTTGCAAGATGATATAAGTCCTGAACAACAAGAAAAGGATAGAAAAACACCAGATGCTCAATATGGAAATAAAGAAGAAAAACGTGTAATTGAAGGTTCAGAACAAGAAACAGCAAAAAAACTTGGTGAAATTAAGGAGAAAGAAGTTACACGTAAAGATCATGGAGGCACATTATATCAAACCATTAAGTCCAACTTCAATTCAATGGAAAAATCCAATCGTTGTAAAACCCAAAAAAGATGAAAAAAATAATTAGTATATTAGTATTTTCAATAATTTTCGTTTTCAGCTCTTGCCAAAATTGTAAAAATAGAGTTGACGATATTAATAAAATTGATAAAATTCAGATTAAATCGGTTGATTTTTCTATAATGACTATTATATCAGTAGAATGCGATAAATTTGAAGAATATTTTGAAAATTATCAAACAGTTTCTATAGTTAGTCCAAATATTATCAGAGAATTATTAACTTTTATAAATGAATTAGAACCAATAGATTCAACATATAGTAAAGAAATTGATCCACGAGCAAAAATTACATTGTATTCTAAAAAAGATACAATTTCTATTTGTATGGGTAATTTAACTATGAGAATGAATAATAATATTTATAAAACTCCCAATAAATTAATTGATTTAATTGCAATAGTCCGTTAGGAAAAAATTAAGATTAAGCAGCTTTAATACCGAAATACAGAAGTTCATTGACAAGGTGGCGACTTTTTAGGGTTTTGGGTTTAACACCGAAAGCCTCAATAAATCGATTCAATATAAAAGCATTGTGATACAATAGTTTATAGTTGGCAATAGAGAAAGGTTGTCCTGCGTTTTTTTTATCGCTCAGGTGGATAATCTTTGCTATATTGACCGTTGTAAGTGATGCGTTGAAGTGAAAATAGAGTTTGTCCAAATCTCTTGCCTGAGAATGATTCAATCCGGTGGCCTGTTTGGCATCTCTGAAATTGAATTCCATTTGAAAACGGCAGTGATAATATGCCAAAACATCAAGAGCATTCATCCGGGTATCGGTGGAGAATATCAGACGTTGTATCGTTTTTCCGTTTTTCTCCGTTTTTCGTTCGACAACCAATAAAATGTCTGTTTTCAAAGATTTGGAGTTGACAACGGCATAAAAAGCCTGAGTGTTGTCATTAATTTGAATTTGAGTAAAAACATTCATATCCAAATTTTCAAGGTCAATTTTTCCTGCCAGTTTGGTTGGTCTGCCTTTACCGGAGTACTCGCCCGTAAATTTATAGCGCAGGTTGGCATCGTCCCGGAGTTTGGATATTACGTGAAAACCGTTTTTCATAAGAGGTTGAACGAATGTTATTTTCGAAAAGAATGCATCTGCAACAACGATATCGGATAATTTCTGCAGCTCTTCTTTTCTCTCAACAAGAGATAGAGCATACCAATCGATTAAAGACATGGAAACTGTTTTCAATGTTTTTGAAGGAACACTCTGTACGGCTTCCAAATGAAAGCTTTGGTTCAAGTCGATGTCGATTAAAGCAATTTGTGCAATCTCAAGCCCCTTTTTGGAGCATTGGTCCGAGCCCGACCAAAACGAACCGAGATAAGGTGTTTTATTGCCCGATTTCTCGATATAGCTTGGGTCAAAGGAAATTGCAATTCGTTTGCCAATATGGGGAGTTATCAGTGAAGAGTTGAATGACATGAAATCGAATTTTTCTTTGAACTGATTCCGGAAACGCTGTTCGCAATGCTTGCCGTAACGACTCATTTGTTTAAAATTAATTCGGCCAGGAATAGAGAGATACAACATAAAAATTTCCAATAAAAAATCACGTCGCCATTTATTGAGTGAAAAACCTTTCAAAGCGCTACCGACTATTGAATTAAAAGTGTTAACTTCCGTGAAAATCATATTTTATTGTAAATTAGTTAAATAATCTATAAAGATAGTGATTTTCAGGGAGTTGACCAAATAAAAATATAAATAATTAATTGATTTACAATTATTTAACTAAAAATATAACACACTATTGTAATTGAACAAATACAAAAAAATCAATAAAATGAATAACCTCGAACAAGCCTCAAGGAATTATTTTGATTAAATATGCGGTTTACCACCCTTGATCCGCTGGCAGAGAAGCACTATAATATTTTTTTTAAGAATTTCATAGGCTCATTCTTGAGAAAATGACCTTAATTTTGATAATATATTTTATCAATACAGTACGTTGTAATTCAGATAATTATAATTCATTTTTTCTAACAACTGCTATTAGAAATTTTACTTAATGACAAATATGAAGTAACTAAAAAAATTGCTCGTAAGCATAAAAAATAAACTTTTAGTTTTCATGCTTTGCATTGGCTGTTTTCAGTTTTTCCAGCTATCTTTGTGAACAACAGTGTTGATGTTATAAATTTTGACTTTTTGTAAGTTGGGCGTAACATTCATGGCAATTTAAGTAATTTTTGATGAAAAAAATCTTGTCTTTTATATTACCGTTACTGATTTTAGTTTCCTCATGTATTTCCCGAAATTCGCATAGAACTGGCGAAACGCCACTATGTTCTTTACACCTGTGTTATGCTAAAGGTTTTTCAGTTAGCTATTTCAAAAATTTTAAAGAAGTAACGGTTTTTAATCCTTGGGCAAAAGAAGCCGTTTATCAACGATATTATTTAGTTCATGATACGTCAGTTACTGTACCAGTGAATGGTGTGAGAATTAAAATTCCTGTTCATACATTAGCAGCTACTTCTGTTACTCATTTTGAATTTCTGCGTTTACTAAACGAAATTGATGCTGTTACAGGTGTTTGCTCTGCTAAAATTATTTACAATTCTCAAATCAACAACAGACTTAAAAAAGGTCTTGTAGTAGATCTGGGAGATGCATTTAATATGAATCTTGAAAAAACAGTACAACTTCATGCAGATCTTGTAATGGTAAGTGGTTATAATCAGAACGATCCGTTTGCACAGCGTCTTGTTGAAATAGGCATTCCAGTAGTTTATAACAACGAATGGATGGAAAATTCCTTATTGGGACGTGCAGAATGGATAAAATTTATAGGTGCGTTTTTTGATAAAGAAAAACTCGCCGATAGTATTTTTCAAAAAATTGAACAGCAATATTTGGAAGCTTCAAACAAAGCAAAAGGAGTAAAATATCGCCCTACAATAATGTCTGGTTCTAATTTTCGAGGAACTTGGTACATGCCAGGTGGACAAAATTTTATGGCACAACTTTTTTTAGATGCTGGTGGAAATTATTTTTATGCGGGTGATACAACTAAAGGAAGTTTGCCTTTGAATTTTGAGAAAGTCCTAAAGAATTTTGCTGAAACTGACATGTGGTTAAATTGCAGTTACTGCTCTTTAGACGAATTGTTGAAAGCGGACGCAAAACATGCACTTTTTCGTCCCGTTAAATTAAAGCAGGTTTATAATTTCAATAAACGGAGGTTGTCATCAGGAGCTAATGATTTTTGGGAAAGTGGTATAGCTCATCCTGATTTGTTACTAAAAGATATAATTTCCATTTTGCATCCGGAATTATTACCTGATTATGAATTGTTTTATACAAAAAAACTAGAATAAAACATTAGAATTTTAAGCCAGAAGAAATTATTAGGTTTAAGTTATCAGGATTTAGTTGGTAGTCAGGAGCTTGGAATTCAAGAATGGTAAGGTTCTGATTGTGAGAAAAATGAGTAATTATAATTTCGCTTGACAGGTCAGTAATAAAAAAAATCTGTGTTTTCTCGATATGACTCTGTGAAATTTTAATTTTTATTACTCAGAAACACACAAAAATTTACCTAGCAAGACATAAAGATTTATTTCTTGCTCTTGTGCAGTCAAATAAAACCCTAAATAATTGAAACCGCAAAACTCATATTTCGTACCAGTATTTCGTGATGCACAAACTCGCAAGTCCTAAACTTTTTTAACACCAAACAGTTGATCAATTATTTTTATAAATCGATGTCTTTCTGTTTATTTGAGCTAAAAAATTTATTCCGCCAAATAATTTGATTTTCTTAAGAAAATAACATTAATTCATATTATCTTCTTGCTTCCTTCTAATTATAAATGTTTTTAGTATTAGTGTTTTTTCTTATTTTTGCAAATTAGATGAAAATTATGCACTTTTTGTGCATTTTATGCAAATTAAAATAACCATTATTATATATAAAATGGAAGATTTACCGCACTCTATGAATATCATTCAAATCGAAGACAAAAAATTTAAACTTTATATTCCTGAAAAAGAAATATTAAAATCAATTCAGGAAATTGCAGAAAAAATCAATGATAACCTGGTAGATAAAAATCCACTTTTTATCTGTATCTTGAATGGGGCATTCATGTTTGCTAGCGATTTGATGAAAGCAATTTCTATCCCTTGCGAAATTACTTTTATAAAATTATCTTCTTATCATGGCACAACTACTTCTGGGAAAATAAAAGAAATCATTGGCTTAAATGAAGATATTACGAAACGAAATATAGTAGTAATTGAAGATATTATTGACACAGGCTTTACAATGGAATTCATTATAAATTCTCTCAAATCAAAAGGAGCTAACGAAATTCAGATAGCTGCTTTACTTTTAAAACCTGATGCTTTACAACGAGACCTAAAAATTGATTATGCAGGTATAAAAATTCCCAATGATTTCATCATAGGCTATGGATTAGATTATAATGGTTATGGAAGGAATTTAAGAGATATTTATACTTTAATTTCTGAACAATAGCCAAATAACATAAAAATTCTATATAAGACAAAATTAAAATGCTGAATATCATTTTGTTCGGAGCTCCAGGAAGTGGAAAAGGAACACAAAGTAAACTCATTGCCCAGAAATACCATCTCAAACATATATCAACAGGAGAATTACTACGCACTGAAATGAAAAAGCAATCAGAGCTTGGTAAAATCGCTGAAAATTATATTTTAAAAGGCAATTTACTTCCTGACGAAATAATAATGGATATTTTAATCAAAAATATTGATGACGATTTAAAAAACTACAATGGAATTCTTTTTGATGGCTTTCCTCGAACACTTCCGCAGGCAGAAATGCTTGAAAAAATACTCCATGAACTAAATACTGAAATAACGCTTTTGATTGACTTGAAAGTTAATGAAGAAGAATTAATAAAACGCCTTTTAAAACGAGCAGAAATTGAAATAAGAAACGATGACAAACCGGATATAATCAAAAAAAGATTGGAAATCTATGCTCAAAATGCAGAGCCAATTAATGAATTTTATAAGAAATTAAACAAGTATATTGCTATTGATGGAATGGGAACTGTGGAAGAAGTTTTTTCTCGTATTGAAAAAGTAATCAACTCAAAATTAAATGAGGCTAAAAACTAAATTATCTTAATTTTGTTATCAAGTTATGTATAAAAAATTCAGATGGCAACTTCCAATTTTGTTGATTACGTAAAAATCTATTGTCGTTCTGGCAAAGGAGGCGCAGGTTCTACTCACTTCCGTCATGAAAAATATCTACCAAAAGGGGGTCCTGATGGCGGTGATGGTGGACGTGGTGGACATATTATTTTAAGAGGAAATAAAAATTATTGGACTTTGCTACATCTAAAATATGCTCGTCACATTTTTGCTGAAGATGGTGAAAATGGCAGCAAAAATAGAAGTTTTGGCAAAAGTGGTCAAAATAAAATCATTGAAGTTCCTTGTGGTACAGTGGTTTACGACGGCGAGACAGGAGAATTTATTTGTGATATTACACAAGATGGGGAAGAAGTTATTTTGTTGGAAGGTGGACGCGGTGGACTTGGAAACTGGCATTTCAGAACTGCTACAATGCAAGCTCCGCGTTTCTCTCAACCAGGTGAGCCACGAAAAGAAAAAACTATCATTTTACAACTCAAAGTACTAGCTGATGTAGGGCTGGTTGGTTTTCCCAATGCTGGAAAATCAACCTTGTTATCAGTTGTTTCGGCTGCTAAACCAAAAATTGCCGATTATCCTTTCACTACATTGGTTCCACAACTCGGAATCGTTTCCTATCGTGACAATCAATCATTCGTTATGGCTGATATTCCTGGCATCATTGAAGGAGCGGCAGAAGGTCGTGGACTGGGACTTCGTTTTCTTCGACATATCGAACGCAATTCTATTCTTCTGTTTATGATTCCAGCGGATAGCAAAAATATTCAGGAAGAATATTATATTTTACTCAGCGAATTGGAAAAATACAATCCACAACTTCTTGAAAAAGAACGCATTCTTGCCATTTCAAAAAGTGATTTGCTGGATAAAAATTCACTGAAGGATTTGAAAAACAATCTTTCAATGGATATTCCTTCGGTATTTATCTCTTCTATCACAGGCGAAGGTATCAACGAATTGAAAAATTTACTGTGGACAGAACTTAATAAACCATCCAATCAACTGCTGGAAATTTCTCACCAACCTCTTTCTATTGCTCATCATAAAATTGAGATAGAAAAAGAAGAAAAGGACGATGATATTTCTTTTTCAGAAGAGAATGAAGAAGAAAATTTTAATCAATTTAAAGGAATTGGCTGGGACGATCAATAATTTTTTCACTGAATGAATTGATGTATGTTTTTGAAAAAAAAAACTATCCTTCCGTTAAAAAACTGAAAAATTATCTTGAAAGCTTCAGTTAAAAGTCTGCCAGATGAACGAATATCATTATCAGTAAACAAAGTTGATGGGATCTATAAGGATTGATTTCGAATCATCAAGAATCAGAAGTTATCTTGTATATTTGTAGAACTAAAAATTAATTGTAGTTTTAATCAAAAAGTTAATTTTCGTCTATTTTATTAAGCATCAATAGTAATGAAAAACAAATGGAGGTATAAACAACTTTCCGAAGATCAAATAAAAATTCAACAAAATTTAGTAAATGATTTGAGTATCAACCCTTTATTAGCTCAATTGCTAGTTCAGCGTGGCATTAATAATTTTGAAGAAGCACGAAAGTTTTTCAGACCTGACCTGAACGATCTTCACGATCCATTTCTCATGGCTGATATGGATAAAGCGGTCGACAGATTGACTAAAGCTATGATTAAAAATGAAAAAATATTAATCTATGGTGATTACGACGTGGATGGCACTACCTCTGTGGCAATGGTTTATAAATTCATCAAACAGTATCATTCCAGAATAGGTTTTTATATTCCAGATCGTTATACAGAAGGTTATGGAATTTCTTATGAGGGAATTAATTATGCAGCCAGAAATCATTTCAGCCTGGTGATTGCTCTCGATTGTGGCATCAAGGATATGGAAAAAATTGCTTACGCAGCAAAATTGAACATAGATTTTATTATTTGTGATCATCACACCACCGGTGAGACACTTCCCTCATCCATAGCAGTGTTAGATCCCAAACGTAATGATTGTCTTTATCCGTATAAACATCTTTCTGGGTGCGGTGTAGGTTTTAAGTTGCTTCAAGCTTTTTCCTTTAAAAATGATATTGCTTTTTCAGACCTTATTCCTTTGTTGGAATATGTTACTTTAAGCATTGCTTCTGATATCGTTCCTATTACTGGTGAAAACAGAATTTTAGCTTATTACGGTCTGAAACAGATTAATACAAGTCCTTCCATTGGTTTAAAAGAAATTATCAATGTATGCAATCTGTCAGATAAGGAAATTACCATTAGTGACATAGTTTTTAAAATTGGTCCTCGCATCAATTCCAGCGGACGGATAAAATCCGCTTCGGAAGTTGTAGAATTGCTTATATCCAATGATGTGAATTTTTCCAGAAAAAAAAGTGAAATTTTGAACGAGTACAATAACGATCGGAAAAATTTGGATAAAAACATTACAGACGAAGCTATTCAAATGATTGCCAATGATAAGGAATATTATAAGAAAAAATCTATTGTAGTTTATCAACCTCATTGGCACAAAGGAGTATTAGGAATTGTAGCTTCACGGCTCACTGATGAATATTATAAACCTGCTATTGTTTTAGGACGATCAAATGGAATGGTTTCTGGTTCGGGTCGTTCCGTGCAGGGTTTTGATCTTTACAAAGCCATAGAATATTGTAGTGATTTACTTGAAAATTTTGGCGGGCACATGTATGCGGCTGGTTTATCGCTAAAAGAAAAAAATATACCGTTGTTCGCTGCAAAATTTGAGGAATACGTTTCAGAAAACATTCTTGAAGAGCAAACCTATCCTCAAATGGATATTGATTGTATTCTTCAATTTAAAGACATTACACCCAAATTTTTTCGTATCTTAAAACAATTTGCACCTTTTGGTCCCGAAAATATGAAACCTGTTTTTGTTTCAAAAAAAGTTTTTGATTATGGAACAAGTCGGTTGGTTGGCAAAGAACAGGAACATTTAAAAATGGAATTAATTGATTCAAGCTCCGAAAATGTGATGAATGGAATTGCTTTTGGTATGAGTGAATATAACACTTATTTAAAATCTCTTCAACCTCTAAATATTTGTTATACTTTGGAGGAAAATAATTTCAATGGCAATACTACCATTCAACTGATAATTAAAGATATGAAGGTCGAAAACGAAAATTTTTGAAATGAAAAATAATATTATTTTTCAAGAGGAAGAACTGTCATCCTTATCTTTTCTCTTTGAAAGCCATTCTTCATTAAAAGTTCCCGAGTGCGTAGTTCTCCTTTCATCCAATACAATAAAACGTCTGTAATATGATAAAATGAGAGAAGTAATGGGCAAAGCAATTATCATTCCAGCCAACCCCAATAAAGCACCCCAGATGGAAAGCGACAATAAAATTAAAGCAGGATGGAGTCCTGTTACTTTGCCCATTATTTTTGGAACCAAAATCAAATCTTGTATGGCTTGCACTACAAGCCATACAATAGCAATACTTAAAACAACAAGCCAAAAATTTTGACCTGTTTCAGCTGACTTTAATACTGCCAGAAAAAAACATGGAATAATGCCCAGTAATTCCAGATACGGAACAAGATTTAAAATACCAATAGTCAAGCCCATTAAAATAGACATCGGTAAACCAATAATACTTAGCCCGATCATGTGCAAAATTCCTACACACATAGCCACCAGCGCTTGCCCTCTAAAATAGCGATTCATTCCATCTGCGATATCTTGAGCTATCTGCCAAACTATTGAACGATATTTTTGAGGAACCAGTTCAATCCATTTGGTAGAAATTCTTTCGTAATCCATTAAAATAAAAAACAAATAAAGAAAAATAATAATAATTACTGCCCAACTCAAAATAAAATTGAGAGCACCACTAACAAAATTCCAAACTTCAGGCAAGACTTTTTTGAGAATCGACAGAAAATTTTCATTCTGAAACAAGGTTTGGAAATCGAATTTAGCAAGAAATTCTTTTAATTGGTTTTGCCATGCCACAGGCAAAATGGCATCTATATCCGTACTTTGAATATAACTATTGATTAATCCAACAACTGTTCGGGTCTCATCAATAATAATAGGAACAAGAATAAATCCCAAACCAACAAAAAATCCTATGAAAAGCAGAAGGGTAATAATGACTGACAATAAGCGTGACTTGAATTTTAACTTATGTTGAAAAAAATGAACAATGGGTTGTAATAAATAAGCCAAAAGCCAGCCAACGAGAAAAGGCAACAAAACCTTACTTATCTTTTTTAATAAAAGGAAGAGCAAAAAAATTATGGTCAACGTAATAATAATACGTACAACCCGATCAAAAGTATAAGGTTTTGAATTTTCGCTCATAAAATTACTTGTTTTTTAATGCTGAGAAGACTTCTTCTGAACTTCATTGTAACATTTCCGACAAAGGGGTTCATACTGATCCAACTCACCCAGCAACACTTGTTTGTCATTTTCAACCAGTCGGTGAGAAATATAAGCCAGTGCCCCACAGCGGACACAGATAGCATGTACTTTGTAAACATCGTCTGCTATAGCGAGTAAAGCTGGCATGGGTCCAAAAGGAACACCTCTAAAATCCATATCCAGTCCAGCTACAATCACACGGATGCCATCATTCGCCAATTGGTTACAAACATCCACCAAACCATTATCAAAAAATTGAGCTTCATCAATGCCCACCACATCTACGTTTGAACTCAAAAGTAAAATACTTGCCGAGGAATCGACCGTCGTAGAAGGTATAGTATTTCTGTCGTGCGACACCACTTCATCCACTGAATAACGAGTATCTATTCGAGGTTTAAAAATTTCAACTTTTTGTCTCGCAAATTGTGCTCGCCGTAAACGTCGAATAAGTTCTTCCGTTTTACCAGAAAACATCGAACCACATATAACTTCAATACTGCCACATATTTTTTCATTGGGATGGGTCTGTTCTGAATAAATCATCTTTTTAAAAACAGGTTTTGTTGAAAATTAAAATTTCTTTTTTATTTCTCTCTCAATTGTTGTAACTTTACACCACTTAAAGGTCGTTGTTCCTAACAAAGTTTTTTATCTTTTTCAAAAAATTTTGAAAATTACAAAGATATTTATTTGTAATTTCTGACAAAATTAAAAAAAATAATAAATATTAAAATTGTTTTTAGCAAAAATATGAACAGAGAAATTATTCTTCTTCTTTTGAGAAAAAATATTCATGATTTAGATTTGCTCACCGAAAGTTTGAGCGAAATGGTTGAATTTCCACCTGTTTTACTTCATATGATTCAACAAAAAGTGAAAGAAATTCAAGATTATGTAGATCAATTAATCGCTGAAGAGACAACAATAGTAGAAACAGAAAAAGAATCAGATATTTTTGAAGCTCAAACAAATGAAAAATCAACCCAGACGTCAGAAAAAGAAGAAAAAATAGAAAATGAAGTAGCAAATTTTCAAATAGAAAAAGAGAATTCCGTGAATGAAACCATCATTTCAAGCGAAATCGTTGAAAATATATCTTTTGAACCGCAAAAAGAAGAAATGATAGAATACGTTTCAGACGAAACTACTCCTGAAATAGGGAAAGAAAATGATATTTTTCCAGAAGAATCTGAAGAGAAAATTTCGAAAGAAAAGATTTTAGAAACAGAAATGGAAGAACAAACAACTTCTATTTCACCCTCAGAAACTATTAATAAGGAAAAAACTATTATTTCCAAACCAACCCTTTCTCAATTGTTCCCTCAACCTGAAAATAATATAGAAGCTACTTTGTCGCATCAAAAAATTGACGACATAAAAAAAGCCATCAGCATTGGTGATCGTTTCCGATTTCAACGAGTACTTTTCAAAGGCAATGGAGAAGATATGAATAAAACACTCAATTATTTAAATCAACTGGCTACCTTTGAAGAAGCTGTCTCATTTCTGGAAGCAAAATATCATTGGGAAAAAGATAACGAAACTGCCGAAGATTTTTACAGAATCTTGAAAAGAAGATTTTAAAGCGTTGTAATAAAAAAATAATTGCTATGAATCACTCAGCCCAAGAAGATCATCATTCAATCAAGAATAATAAGCCAAAATTATATCTTGTTCCTACACCTGTCGGGAACCTTGAAGATATGACTTTACGAGCTATCCGCATACTGAAAGAAGTGGATATGATTCTGGCAGAAGATACCCGTACCAGCAGTATTTTACTCAAACATTTTGATATAAAAACGCCCTTACTCTCCCATCACAAATTTAATGAACATCAAACAGTCGATAATGTTGTGCAGCAACTTTTGAGTGGACAAACCATTGCATTAATTTCCGACGCAGGCACACCTGCTATTTCCGATCCAGGTTTTCTACTGGTGAGGAAGTGCATAGAAAATGATATTGAAATAGAATGCTTGCCCGGTGCCACTGCTTTTGTACCAGCACTTGTTGTTTCTGGCTTGCCCGCAGACCGATTTTGCTTTGAAGGTTTTTTGCCCATTAAAAAAAGACGTCAAAATAGATTAAAAGAATTGGCTTCTGAAAATCGTACCATGATTTTTTATGAATCACCTTTTCGACTATTAAAAACCTTAACTCAACTTGCCGAAACGCTTGGAAATGACCGAAAAGCTTCTGTCTCCCGTGAAATATCCAAATTTTTTGAAGAAACTAAACGAGGAACTTTTCACGAATTAATTGATTATTTTACTGAAAATTCGCCAAAAGGAGAATTTGTTATTGTCGTTGCTGGAAAAGAAGAATAACCTATTCGTTACATCATTGTTTTAACTTTGCTCCGACACTATCGATTACAATAGTATCTCCTGGTTGTACTTTAAATTCTTGTACTGGTTGTTCTTTGGGTTCTTTTTTCTTTTTGGAGAACAAACGGAAAATCCAGCTATTGGCTACAGTTTCAGCAGCTCTGGTCACTTGAACAACAGCTTCATCAACTTTTGCTACAGCAGTATCAATATTTTGTGCCATTTGCTTATCGTGCACGAGGCGAGGAAGAGTTCCTTCACCATGATTCAATGCATAAGTAGTCGTATGTAATTCATATATAACAGAATCAACATCGCTTAAAATTTTATTCAATTTTCTAGTTAGTTTATCATCATTAACTAATTTCCCCAAATCGCCTTGTCCGCTATCAATTTTGCTGATCAGTTGTTTTACATGAGCTATCGCTGAATTAACATTATTCATAGCAAGATTTAATTGCATAGTAAGTGAATCATGGTTGATAAGATTTCCGATATCACCTTGTCCACTGTCAACTTTAGCCATTATGGAACGCAAATGGGACACTGTGCCTGTAGCTTCTTGCAGCATTGCTTGTGTTTGAGCCAGCATCCCTTGAATATCAAGTCCTTCTGCCACTTTTAAAAAATCCCCTTCTTGTACCTGTCCTGTTTGTTGGTCACCGGGTAAAATGAGGACAATTTTTCCACCCATTAAACCTTCTTGTCCAATTTGAACAGTAGAATTTTTGTAAATGTATTTTGTATAACGATTATTTACCGAAAAAGTAACAATAACAGAGGTGTCCGAAACAATACGTATGTTTTTCACGGTTCCTACATTAATACCGGCAAACCGCACATTATTGCCTACTGACAAACCCCGAACATCCTTAAACGAGGCATATAAATTGGTGTTTGAAGTAAACAGATTTTCTTTGCTGCCAATAAGGTAAACAGCCACTATGAATAAAACAATAGCAACTGCAATAAAAATACCTAATCTTAAGGCTCTTTTTTGTGTTTTCATATTGAATTGATTTTATTATTAAATAAAATAATCTCTTATTTCTTTTTCTTTGCTATGACTTAATTCGTCATATGTGCCTTCGGCTATAAAAACCCCGTCATTCATTATTTTTATGTTGTCGGTAGCCATTTTGGCACACTTGGTATCATGTGTAATGATGATAGAAGAAGTATTATATTCCTCACGAATTTTAATGATCAATTCACTTATTTCGCCTGAGGTTACTGCATCAAGTCCAGTAGTGGGTTCATCATACAAAATGATTTCTGGACGAAGAATCAAGGTGCGTGCCAGAGCAATTCTTTTTTTCATACCTCCTGAAAGTTCTGATGGCATTTTATCAATTGCCTCCAGTAATCCGACGCTTCTTAGTGATGTTTCAATCAGTTCTTCTGCTTCACGCTTTTTATCCACAAACTGCGTACGTCGTATTGGGAAAAGCAAATTTTCACGAACACTCATTGAATCGTATAAAGCACCTCCTTGAAAAAGGTAACCCACTTTTTTACGTATTTCATTTAGCTCATTATCATTGCACTGCAATATATCTGTCCCTAAAACTTTTATTTCGCCTCCATCAGGCTCTATTAATCTTACAATACATTTTGCCAATACTGACTTCCCGATACCTGATTTTCCCATAATTCCTAAATTTTCTCCACGATGCAATGTTAGACTTATACCTCGTAAAACGGGCTTGTCAGAAAAAAATTTATACAAGTCTTTTACTACAATTACTTCTTCTTTTTCCATTATTGGCTTATAAAATATTAGTAATTAATACAAAAATAAGGTCTATCACGAATACTGTAAGCGATGAAGACACTACTGCTGAATTAGCTGCATAACCTACAGATTCTGTTCCCTTGTTGGCATTGTAGCCTTTGTAACAACCAATTAGCCCAATAAAAAATCCGAAAAAGACAGTTTTTATGGTCGCAGGAATCAAATCTATAAAGCCTAACACCCCGAAGGCACTATTGATGAACAACATACCGCTCATATGTTCAAAAGCATTAATGGCAAGAAAAGCTCCCAATAGGCTTAGGGCATCGGCAAATATTACAAGAATAGGTACAACAATCGTAGCAGCCAAAACTCGAGTAGCCACAACAAACCCCAATGGTTTTGTTCCTGAAACTTCCATGGCATCAATTTGTTCAGTAACCCTCATGGCAGCAATTTCAGCACCAATGCCAGAACTTATTTTCCCTGCACAAATCAGTCCAGTGATTACGGGTCCCAATTCTCTCACCATAGCAATGGCAACCACTCCTGGTAATAACGTCTGGGCACCAAAATTTGATAAAATAGGATATATTTGCATGGTAAGTACCAAACCCATAATAAATCCCGTAACACTTACTAATGATAAAGATTTGTTCCCGATCAGAAAACCTTGCTTAATCAGTTCTTTATGCTCAAATGGGGGTTGAAAAAATTGTTTTATGACTTTTCCTGTGAAAAGAACCATTTCTCCGAGGTCAATAAATATTCCATTATAGAGATTCCGTATATCTTCATCTATATGAAATTTCTTGATCTTCAAATTTTGCACTTTTAGACTTTTAGTACTTATTGTCTTCATTGTATCAATTCATAAGTTTTTTAAAATTTTTACAATTTCCCTTATTAATAACCTCCTAATCAGCTTAGAAAATTAATAAACAATTGCTTTTTGATTATTATTTGAATATCTCTCTTAAATTTCGATACAAAAAAACTTATAATTTACATTTCTTCAAAAATATTATTTGTTTTTCTCGCATCAAATTGATTTTGATTTTTTGCCACTTAATTTTATTTTTCAATTTTCCTGATATTTTAACATAAAACTTTAACATTCTAAACAAAATTGATGCCAAAAGTTACATTGTGAAATCCGCCGTTCTGAAACAGAAAAGTATTAATACCAAACAACTTTCGAAAATAAAACAATAAAAACATTTTCATTTTGTATCAAGACAATTGAAACAAAATGAAATCACCGAAACCATTAAAAAATTAAACACTTTCTATGGAAAAACAGTAAAGGGGTTTTGGAGCAAAGCTCCTAATACAAAATTTTGGATTAAAACAAAATTACAAATCCTATTAGACGAAGAATTTGTGATTGTTGTTGGTGAAATAGAATAATAATATTACCTTTGTTTATATTTTAACGATAACAAAATCTCTCATAATAAGAGAAATAGTCTGCTATTTTTCAATAACTAATAAATGTATGAAGTCAAAAATTTTTCTTTTCGGTTTATTGATTGCTTTGATTTTTACTTCTTGTGGCAAACATTCAGCAGAATATAAAGCTCTTAAAGCACAAAATGACTCACTTTTGCTTGCAAAGGCAAACATGGAAAAGGAAATGGATGAATACTTTTCAAGCATTAATCAGATATATGAAAATCTCGAAAAAATCAAAAGCACTGAAAACACCATTACTTTAAATAATTCTCGGGAAATTTCGGAAGATACCCGTATCAAAATCAATGAAGATATCAATTATCTGAATAGCTTGCTGCAAAATAACAAGGACGAGCTCGCACAGTTGAAATCAAAACTAAAAAAAAGTTCTTTAAAATTGACAGAACTTGAAAAAACTATTGCCAGATTGACAGAAGAATTAGAAAAAGAAAGTACACAAATTGCTCTTTTGCAAAATCAATTGGCTCAAAAAGATACTGTTATCAATCAATTGAGCACCACCATTGGTCAAATGGGGGAGAACATCGAATCCTTATCGCAGGAAAACAAATCGAAAGAAGAAAAAATCAAGGAACTGGATGCCAGCCTTCATTCAGCATGGTATGCTTTTGGTACAAAAAAAGAACTCATCCAGCAAAAAATTCTTACTACCAATGGCGTTTTTAGGAAAACAGATATTTTAAAATCAGATTTTAACAAAGATTATTTCGTTCGAATTGATGCCAGGAATGTTAAAGCTATTCCTCTCTATTCTAAAACAGCAAAAATCCTGACCACTCATCCCAAGTCTTCTTATATACTTGAAAAACAAGATGAAAATCTCGTGTTAATTATTAGTGATCCGTCGACTTTCTGGAGCGTGAGCAAATACCTGGTTATTCAGACGGATTAAAAATTTGCTAATAGCTAACATTCTTCAAATACTCTTCACTTTCTTTTTAAACAAAACAAAAATTCTTTTTTAATTGTCTTAATTGATTGATTATGAGAAAAAAATACAGATATATTTTCTTCGATTTAGACGATACGCTTTGGGATTTTCATGAAAATGCAAAGCTTTCCCTTCAAGATATATATAATAAATGGGAATTAAATCATTATTTTGAGGATTTTGAAACATTCTTTCAATTTTATGTTCATCGCAATGCTGAACTCTGGGAAGCTTATGGAAAAGGTGAAATTACCAGAGAATACTTGATGATGGAACGTTTTCTGTATCCACTTTCTATGATGGGAATCAATGACCACGAATTGGCCAGAAAGATGGGAAATTATTATTTGGAAATTTTGCCCACCAAAACAGCTTTAAAACCTTTTGCCAAAGAATTGCTCGATTATTTATCTTCAAAATATCCTCTCACGTTGATTTCTAACGGTTTCAGAGAAGTACAATATAAAAAAATCAGAAGTTGTCAAATAGAAGATTATTTTTCTTTCATCGTTCTTTCGGAAGATGCCAAAGCACTGAAACCTGATGCACGAATTTTTGAGTATGCTTTAGAACTTAATCAGGCAAAACCCCAAGAAACCATTATGATTGGCGATAGTTATATAGCCGATATTCTTGGAGCAAAAAATGCTGGAATAGATCAAGTGTATTTTAAAAATAACACAACCCAAATACCAGAAAAACTTGACTGTACGTTTCAAATTTCACATCTAAAAGAAGTATTGGAAATATTATAGCAACAAGTTATTTACTAAAGCTCTATCATTCATAAAAATAAAAATAGTAGTGGGAATGAAAACAACACACTACTATTTTTTATAATTATTTTACAACCGCACCAATAAAATCACACACAAAACAAATTTCCTACTCTTCTGAATTTGCACTTTGAGCAGTCAAATAAGCATCCAGACTTAAATAAATGTAAGTAGGAGTATCGCAGGGATATTGTGCTCCATTTTTATAATTTGCCATGCTCACAAACAAAGAATTTTCAGGGAAAATGATTACCTTTTTATCTTTATTATACTCCCCTAAAGGATAAGCACTTAAATTATCGGAAATATTTCCATAAATAGAACCCACTGTAAAATAACCATATCCCCAATCGAATCCCATTTGTTGTGGTTTCATGGATGCATTATTTTCAGCATCAACCTCAATAACCAAATAAAAATCACCTGGTAACATATCAGCTGGAGCATTATATGGATAACCATCAGCTATGCCATATTCATCCAAATCTTCTGCTTCCATTGGTTTAAAAGGATTTATTAAACGATAACGAGTAATACCACCAGGTAAAGTGGCTTTCTGAATATCTACATAAAAAGGATATAATGCAGGTACACCAAATAAAGTAGATATAATTCCTTCAATCATAACTCCTGGACCAATATTTTCCCATTTAATACGAGTGACAGAAATTTTTATGGAAGTTTTATTGGTAATGTATGGATTATAATATTCATCACCAGAAATTCCTATTTCAAAACTATAATTAATTCCTTCTTTTGCGTCGGGAAAAGTTACTAAGAAACTGGTAGTATCCACTCCGGCTTCAAAAGTTACAGTTTCAGGAATGATAAAAATATCATCAGCACTAATAACCTTCAAAGGAACAGTTGCTGCCTCTTCTGAATTTTGCCTGGATATAATTACCCTAACTTGAGTGGGCTCTGTTGGTTCCAATTCTACATCAGTAACATTATTATCTGTGAAAAACACATTTTGACAGTCAGCCGAAACTGTAGGCGATGATTCTCTTTCAATGGTATCTTCGCAAGATGTAAAAAACATCAATGAAACGACTATGATACCAAGCACTATATTAAAAATTTTACCAATTTTTTTCATATAATTAATATTTAAAAATTCTGAATTAAAAATATTTTATTAACTATTGAGCTACAGGGGGATCAACTTTAGGATTATTATCTTCTTCAGAAATTCCACTGTTGGCTTCAATTTCACTCTTAGGAACCAACCATAACAATATAGGATGTTCAGCAGGAATATTAAATCTCCATGCATCGGGAAAAGAACTTACTCCATTTTCAACTCTGATAACCGGTTTTTTTAGCCTCATCACATCAAAATAGGAAAATCCTTCTCCCCATAGTTCAATTCTACGTTGAAACCATATTTCATCTCTAATTGCTTCGGGATTAGAAGCATTACATACATAATTCGGATTTCTATTTGACTTAACAAAATTTTCAAGTAAATTTTTTGCATCATTAGGCCGTCCACCCATAGCTAACCCTTCAGCTTGGATAAATATCATTTCTTCTGCACGCATTAAAAACCAATCTTGTGCTGGGATTAAATTATTCAAATCATTCCTATCTGCTCCAAATTTAACATTAGTATAAGGGCCAAAATCACCATCTGACCCTGCAATTTCAAACCATTTACTATATGAAGGATCGGCTACCAGAGGAGATTCTAAATTTTCGTCCAGCCACCAACCTTTTCGAACATCGGTACTGGAAATTTTTCTATACAATGGCAGGTTAATTTTTTTCCATGCTCCTACTCCAACGTATCCATCTGTATAAAAAGAACACAAATGAGAAGGCATGTTTACAATACCGGTTAAAACTATATCGTTATTTTCTGTAATAATATTTGCCCAGATTACCGTATTATCATTTGCATTCCAAAAAGCTGGAACAGATACTTCAGCAAGAGAATAAGGCGTTGCTCCTGACAAAGTCAAAGCCATTTCAGCATCAGCAGCAGCATCTAAATATTTGCCCATCAAAAGGTTAGTGCGAGCTCTTAATCCATAAGCTACAGCTTGATCAATGTAACCCTTATCAGGTCTTTTGTAACCTTCTAATAAAGTAATGGCTTCATCTAAATCACTTTTTATTAACTGATATACAATTTCAACAGAAGCCCGAGGATTATTTGTCAACTGTTCAGCAGTGGTTTTTTCTGTAACAATAGGAACACAAGGTGCATTTTCATGCCCTAAATAAGTAAACTGGTGCGTTTGAGCTAAATTCAGATAATCAAAAGCTCGAATAGCTAAAGCTTGTCCTCTAAAAGCTTTCAAAGTAGGCTCAGTTGTTGCAGAATCTACTGAAGAAATCACCAAATTAGCTGAAGCAATTTGTTTATAAAAAAGATTCCACATAAAAATAGTTCTTGTATTTGTATAAACTCTATCTGCATAACTCGCATTTGGAGCAAACCAATTATACCCCACATTAGCACACGTCATGTCAGCACCATTGGAATCCATCATCAAACAAGCAGCTGCATAACCAAAATCATTATGATAATCTTCTCCTAAGATTGCCCTATCGGCAATCATATTGGCATACATAGCTGCCACATCCGATGCTAACAAAGCCGGATTGGCTTCAAAAGCTTGTTTCTTCTGTTCTTGAGTCAACGTTCCTCCTTCAGGTCCCGTATCAAGCTTATCTTCGCAGCTTACTAAAACTACTGCACTTAAAAAGAAGATGATTATTTTTTTTATTGTTTTCATATTATTCCTTGTTTAAAAAGTTAATTATCAAAACGTTATATTTATACCCCCGGAAATAGACCGTATGGGGGAATACAATTCAGCATTCGAAGTAGTATAGCTTTGACGAGGATCTAATCCTTTACGGGCAGAAAAAAGTGCTACATTGTCTGCAACTCCATAAATCCGAAGTTTGTTGATATTAAAACGTTTTAAAAATTTGCTGGGCAAAGTATAACCTAATGTTATGTTTTGAATACTTAGATAGTCAGAACTCGCAAGAAATCTGTCCGACACAAAATTTGTATATTGATCATTTGAATTTACCCTCGGTACATTGGTGTTCGGATTTTCGGGAGTCCAGGCTTTTAAAATATCAGTATGCCAATTTCGCCCCGCATCATTTCCATATCCTGCATGCATTAAGCTGGCATAAGTATTATCGTATATTTTCCCTCCCAATTGATAAGCACAAGAAATCGAAAAATCAAAACCTACAAAATTTAAAACTGTTCCAAAACCACCATATACATCAGGAAGAATATCTCCTGATTCATATTGAGTAGCGGTAGACCAGTTTGTAACTTTTTCCTGTCCTGTGACATTTCCATTTTCATCTATAATGTCCTTATACCACAATGAAGCTCCCGTTTCAGGATCAACACCTGCATATTTTCTTATATAGAAATTATACATGGATTCTCCCTCTTTGTAAATATAATTTCCATCAATCCATTGTCCATTTAATGACTCATCTAAAGCTATAATTCTATTTTTAAGAAAAGTAGCATTAGCATAAATATTCCAGACAAATGAACGTGATTTAATTATATCCATGTGCAAATCAACTTCTAATCCAGAGTTTCTTACAGAGCCTATATTCATAGGCGATTCGGTATATCCTGCAGAGCCTGGCATCGGTTTATAATACAACATATCTTCGGTCCGTCTTGAAAACCCTTCAATGGTTCCATTAAAACGTTCATTGAACATAGAAAAATCAATACCAGCATTCAAATTATAGGAAGTTTCCCACGTCAAATCTTCATTTCCTTTATAAATACGAGCAGTAGAAAATTCACCATTCACTTCCTTTACCTCATATTGATCGATATATGGATAATAGTTGATATCAGTGGTGTTCGGATAATAAAGTTTATCATTTCCTTGCGCTCCATAACTGGCCTTTAATTTTAACATATCGATAAAATCAACAGACATAAAGCTTTCTCTATTAATATCCCATGCACCACCTACAGACCAAAAATTACCCCAACGATTTTCAGGTGCAAAACAAGAAGAAGCATCTCTACGATAAGAAACTGAAGCAAAATATTTTGTAGCATAATCATATTTAGCCTGAAAGAAAACTCCCATCGTCGAATAAGAATCAGTAGAGGATGAAGTGCTGGGTTGGAGAATGGCATTACTTACTTCTGGAACAAAAGGTTGAAAAAGTTTCTGTTTAAAACCTGATAGATCAGCATTTTTAAATTCGTACAATTCATAACCCAAGAGCAGGTCAATATTATTTAAATTAAAGTGATTTTCATAAGTTAACAAATATTGTTGATTAGTGCTTGTGAATCTTCCTTGACTTACACCAGCTGCCCCTCCCATATCGGCAAACTGACCATAAAAGGGATTTAACGTATATTGATATCTTTGATTAGCATTTGTTGAACCATAATTAATCGTAAATTTTAAACCTTTATATAAATCTGCTATAGCATACCATTTCCCTATAAAATAATCCGTTAAATAAAATTCTTTATTTAACATAAGAGCCGAAGCCGGATTTGACTGACTCATAAATGGACGTTTATAAGGAATAATAGTTCCATCCCCATAGTCATACATAATAAAACCATTATGATCAACCATAACATTGCCCTCTGCATCTCTAATATATAAGGGATATATAGGAGCAATATTGGAGGCTAAGAAAAACAGGTTTCCGGAAGAATTTGTTGTGGTTTGTTCACTTGGATACCGGCTTTTTGTTTGAGCAAAAGAAAAATTAGTTCCAATTTTCAACCATTTTTTTACTTGAAAATCTACATTGGCACGACTTGAAAACCTGGAAAAATCAGAATTTTCAATAATTCCTGTGTCATCTAGTTTACCAATAGAGGCATAATAAGATAATTTATCCATAGCCCCACTAATATTTACATTGTATTCCTGACGGAAATTATTAGCTTTGAACAATTCGTCATACCAATTATCTGGCAAATACGTGAAATTTCCATCAGAATACCCCAAAGTAGCATTGGGATTTAGTTTAAAATTAGTTCCAATTAAACGTTCATTTTGGGGTACTGTATAAACTAAATAGCCTAATCCTCCTTGCGAAGCATCTAATAAATTTTTATTTGCATATTCGTGAGCAGCAGTTACGCCTGCAGAAATCCTACTATTATACAGTGCCCGATAAAATGTTTCATAATACATAGCAGGATCTGTCATTACATTATAAGCAGGAACTGCACGAGAATTATTACCCCATTTGGTATCGACAGTAACTAAAGCCTCTCTCGATTTGCCACGTTTGGTAGTTATAATAACTACTCCATTAGCTCCTCTTGCTCCATATAAGGCATTGGAAGCAGCATCCTTTAATATTGTAATTGACTCAATATCTGCATTATTAATAGCAGAAATATCTGTATCATAAGGTATGCCATCAACAATATAAAGAGGTGCATTGCTTGCATTCATTGAACCTATCCCTCTAATACGGATAGTAGAACCTACACCTGGCTGACCATTTGAAGAAAGTCCTTGAATTCCAGCTACTTGTCCAACTAAAGCATTTGTAATATTAGAGGTTTGACGTTTAATAATCTCATCTTCTTTAATTACTGCTACTGAACCTGTAAAAGATTTTTTTGTAGTAGTGCCAAAAGCAGTAACGATTACTTCATCTAATTCAGATACACTGCTAAATAATTCTACCACCATTCCATTTTTGGCTTCCACCTCTACAGTTTCCATACCCACATAGGAAATAACCAAAGTATTTGCATTCGCTGGTAAATCAATCGTAAAATTACCATTGACATCTGTTATAGTTCCTATTGTTGTTCCCTTAACCAACACTGAGGCTCCTATCACCGGCTTGCCATCTTCTGAAGAAATTACCTTCCCCGAAATTGGTCGCGATTGAGCGCTCATTAAACTCACTCCTACCATAAATAGGCAGGTAAATAAGAAGATTAGTTTTTTCATAAGCTTTGCATTTTTGTTGATAAATTTACTTAATTTTTATTTTATCTTGTAAAATAAAGTAATGAACTGGCAAATATAAATCATTAAAAAATAAAAAACAAGAATTTTTGATAACAAATAGAAAAAATATTTAGATTTATATTATCAGATTGAAACTTTTTTACCTATTTTGTGTTTCTTTTTCATTCATATAAAAGTATTTTACATGAATGAAAATATTATAATATTTTGAATATCAAAGAATAACCTATATAGCTGACCAATTAAATTTTGCAGACTTATAAATCTAAAAAAATTGTTTTCTTAAAAAACAAAAAATTTTTTAGGTTAATACGAATCAAGTGTAGAAATCTCATCAATGTTTAAATAAATTAACTTTGAAAGAGTTTTCTGAGTGGACTCAGATTATAAAATAAGAAAAAATCAGAAATTTTTTTTTGATATAGAAATAATGTGTAATTTTGCGGTAAATTATTTAAAATAAAAAATAGAAAAATGGCTTACGTAATTACAGAAGATTGTATTGCTTGTGGATCGTGTATTACTGAATGTCCAGTAGATGCAATATCAGAAGGTGATATTTATGTAATAGACCCCGAAGTATGTACGGATTGTGGAGTCTGTGCTGATGTTTGTCCATCAGAAGCAATTATACCTGGTGGGAATTAATTTTTTTAAAATAATGCGGCTTATTCTTTTCTGTAAAAGAGTAAGCCGTTTTTTTATGGATAATAATTGGAATTTTCAAGCAATTTTTCATAATTTCTTTCATTCATAAGCTGCCTCAAATTCACATTTTTATTTGTTTCCATATAACTTTTTATAATCTGCCAGCCTATCCACGTGCCAAGTCGTCCAGGAGAATCTTGCGAAATGGGTGCAGTAAATGGAGCATCGTTTATAAATGCTCCAATAATTTTAGAATCGGACGAAAATAACGCTTTTTGTTCAATAACACTTGCCCAAATTTCTTTTTCGTGTTTTTTACACCATTCCCATTGAGCAGGAGTATAACCTATCAAATCTGTCGGTTTTTCTTCAGGTAAAAAAATAGACAATAAATACATGATTTTTCCGCGATAAAGCATGTTTTCAATCAAACGATCCTGAGAACTTTTCATTGGAAAGGAATTGACCAGCAAGGTAGAAACAATATCAGTAGGAATGCATTCACGTCGCATATTATAAATCATGTATTCATAAGTAATTTCTTTATAGAGCGGATAATCGTTGCCCAAATATAAATCCGTTCCAATACCAATTAAATGGTCGTTCCATAAAATAGCCCGATTAAATCCTGAAACAAAAAAATAGACAGTTGGGAGTTTGATTTCAGGAAAATAATAATGAGTATAAGTAAAAGCGGTGGAAAGAGTTGTTTCAATATCAGAAACATCGGCATATTCTTCAAGCACTTTTTTATTTACCTTTACAAAAGTGGTATCTTTTAAGAAGTTTTTTATTAAATCGCAAATTTTTAAAGTATCTTGTGGGTCCCTTTCCAGAATAGAAGAAATATAAAAAGGGAAAAAATCAGGATATTTTTGGTATAATTGTTTAACACCAACTTCTGTATTGATTGTATCAAGTAAAATCAAATCTTTATCAAACCGTTGAATAACCACTTTTATCCTATCTTTTGAAGTGTTTATGGCAAAACGATTTGTTTTTTTACACGAACAAAAAAGCAAAGTAATAACAATACTTGTGAAAATAATTCCTTTGAATTTCATAGGGAAAATAAATTTTAAAAAATGAACAACGAAAATAATATTTTTCTACTTTCTGTTTAAGTTAGCCGAGATACAAAACTTATTTTCTGTTTTTCAAAGCTTTTTCTTGCTCGCGTTGCATTTTTTCTAAACGCTCAATGAAACTACTTTTTTTGACAGGCTTTTTAGTATTGCGTTTAGCATGCAACTCTGCCAATAATTTTTTTTCATCAACCATTTTGCGGATAACATAGGTTTGAATGATAGTGATTAAAGTGGAAATGAAATAGTAATAACTCAATGCTGCCGAATAATTGTTGAATATAAACATAAACATCACGGGCATCAAATACATCATCCACTTCATCAGATTTCCACCCGGCTGATCGGAAGGTGTAGAATTCGCCATATTTAACCGGGTTGCTACAATACTGCTGATGGTCATCAACAAACAAAACAAGCTAATATGGTTTCCAAAATAAGGAGTAATAATAGGAATATAAGCATTCCAGCTTAAAATAGAATCATAAGTGGAAAGATCTTCAGCCCAAAGAAATCTTTGCTGTCTGAGCTCGATGGAAGCAGGGAAAAAGCTAAACATCGCAAACAAAATAGGAATTTGCAGCAAAGCTGGAATGCATCCACTCATCGGACTGATACCTACTCTTGAATATAGATCCATCACTGCTTTTTGACGTTCTGCTGCTTTTTCTGGAGGAATACGTTTATAAATTTCATCTATTTCTGGTTTCAAAACACGCATTTTTGCACTCGAAGTATAAGATTTATAAGTAAGCGGGAAAATTATAATCTTAATAACAATGGTCATTAAAAGAATAATAATTCCGTAATTACTAATAAATTTACTAAAAAAGTTGAACATTGGAATAATAAGAAAACGATTAATCCATCCAAAAATTCCCCAACCAAGCGGCACTAAACTTTGAAGCTTTAATTTTTCATTTTTATCTACGCCCTTGTCATAACTTGCAAGAATATTAAACTTATTAGGACCAAAGTACATCCGAAATACAGTCGGTTCTTTGCCTGAAATATCAAAAGGTACCGTCATTTCAGCACTGCATGATTTTAAATAAGGTGAGTCCGTTTTTTCTATTGTACTTTTTAATGTGGTTGAGGTGAAAGCATCTTCCGCAATCAAAACACTGCTAAAAAACTGATCTTTAAAAGCAATCCATTTTATTTTATTAGTTATTTCTTTGCTGTCGTCTTTATTAGGATTAAGTTTTTCCGTGTCGCCCGATAAATATTTATATTGAATCATTGAATAACGTGATTCAAATTGCCGTCCTTTTTCCTGTTGACGAATTTTTGAAATCCATTGCATTTCAAGCGAATTAATGCTTGCTGGCAAAACATTATTCATATGATAAGCTTTAATACCAAAGCCTATCATATAATCCTTAGGAGGAATTGTATAGACAAAATCCAGATAACCTTCTCCAGTAGTTTTCAGACGAAAAATAATAGTTTGATTTCCATTTTTGTCCTTTTTAATTTCAGGGAGAGGTTCGAAATACAAATTTTCTGTATTGACAATACGATTGTTATTGGTAATAAAAGTAAAATTCATTTTGTTTTCTTTTCCTTCAAATAATATTAAAGGCAAAGAATCGTGGCGGCGATAATCTTTCAGCTCCACCGAATAAATTTGAGCTCCTTTATTAGTAAAAGTAATCTTTAAAAATTCATTTTCAATCGTGATAAATTTTTCTTCTCCCACAGCAGCTATACCAAAATCTCCATAAGCATCTTCGAGAATAAAATTGGTCAGTGAATCTTTTTTGAGTAAAGGTGATTTCAGTAAAGAATCAGCCTGATGTTTTACAGCTTCACTTTCTTCTTTTATCTGCTGAACTCTTGCAATGGAATCATTGTATCGTTTTTGTTTTTCAATCATTTCGGGCGATGGCCTGTTTAACCACGAAAACACAATGAGAATGACCGCAATCAACAAAAAACCTATAAACGTATTTTTATCCATGTTTTATAAATTTCAATCTATCCTTTTCCTTACCGTTATAAAAATTTAATTTTTTTTATTTTGTTTTTCGATAGCTGCTTTAATAAAACTAATGAAGAGCGGATGAGGATTCACTACTGTACTATGATATTCTGGATGAAATTGAACGCCAATATACCAGTTATGCGATTGTAATTCAATTGTTTCTACGAGGTTAGAAACTGGATTGATACCACTGCAAATCATCCCAGCTTTTTCAAACTCTTCTTTATAATCATTATTAAATTCAAAACGATGTCGATGACGCTCATAAATATTATCTGTTTGATAAATTTCGTAAACTTTCGTTCCTTTTTTTAAAGAGCACAGATAAGCTCCCACTCGCATACTTCCACCAAGATTTAATATGTTTTTTTGCTCTTCCATAATATCCACTACATTATGAGATGTAGTGGGGTCAAACTCTGTACTATTCGCATCAGCGTAACCCAATACATTTCGAGCAAATTCAATAGCCATACATTGCATTCCCAAACAAATTCCCAATGTGGGAATGTTATGTTCACGAGTATATTTTATAGCTGCAAATTTTCCTTCTATTCCTCGTTGTCCAAAACCTGGCGCTATAATTACTCCATCAGCATTGGCTAATTTTTTTGCCACATTATCTTCATTTAATTTATCTGATAAAATTAGGTCCAGTTGTAATTTTTTATCGTTATAAGCACATGCATGGAGAAGGGATTCGGTGATAGATTTGTAAGCATCTGGAAGTTGAACATATTTTCCTATCAGTGCGATATGAATTTCATCTTTTGCATTTTCAAGTTTTTCTACAAAATGTCTCCATTTATCCAGATCAGCAGAAGGTGTTTTAGTTAAATCGAATCCCATTTTACTCAAAAGAATTTCATCCAGTTTTTCTTCGTGCATATTCAATGGTACTCTGTAAATAGTTGAAACATCAATGGATTGCATAACCGCCGATGGCTCCACATTGCAAAATAAGGCTACTTTTTTTCGTAAATCAGCAGGAATATTATGTTCTGTTCGTAAAACAATAATATCAGGCTGTACTCCCTGTTCCTGTAAAGTTTTTACAGAATGTTGAGTGGGTTTGGTTTTTAATTCCTGTGCAGCAGTAATATAAGGCACATAAGTTAAATGAACGACAAGGCAATTTTTACCCAGTTCCCAACGTAATTGACGTACACTTTCAATGTAGGGCAAGGATTCAATATCGCCTACTGTCCCACCTATTTCAGTAATGACAAAATCGTACCCCTCTCTACTGCCTAATAATTTAATATTGCGTTTAATTTCGTCAGTGATGTGAGGTATTACCTGTACAGTTTTTCCCAAATAATCTCCTCTTCGTTCTTTTTCAATAACTGTCTGATAAATTCGTCCTGTAGTAAAATTATTTTCCTTATGCGTTTCAATATTTAAAAATCGCTCGTAATGACCTAAATCCAGATCGGCTTCGTGTCCATCTACTGTGACGTAACATTCGCCATGTTCATAAGGATTTAAAGTTCCTGGATCGATATTGATATACGGATCAATTTTTTGATTGGTTACCTTAAAACCTCTTGATTGCAATAATTTACCTATTGAGGCAGCAATAATGCCTTTACCTAATGAAGAAACAACGCCGCCCGTTACGAAAATATACTTGGTATCTTTCACTTTGCTTATAATAACTTAACTCAATTAAAGCTGCAAATTTCGCAAAAAAAAATGAATATTGAAAGGATACAAAGTATTTTCCTTTTTTATTAGAAAAATCCTTGATTCTTCTGACTATTAAAAAACTATGCTTTTTTGAAAATAATGAATAACTCTGACAAATTAATTTTAAGGGTTTTACGGTTTGTAAGTTGTTGAATATCAATGCTGACTTTTAAAAGATTAGCAAAGCAATCTTTTATGAGTAGATTTATAAACATCGAACTCAAAAAATTGGATAAAATAAAATCATAAAATTTTGTATATTTCTAATTTTGTTTCCATCTTTGCAATGGAAAAGCACGTTTTATAATCATAAAAAAGATCAATATGAAAATCAGAAATTTTTTGAACTGTTTAATAATATTGTCGCTCATGACAATAGCTTTCTCTGGTTGCAAATCAAAACAAAAGGTGACAGAAATTCCTGGAGCAAATGTAAAAGCTACCACCACCTCTGCTTCTACTACTCCTTCAGAAACTACTGCCCCTGTTGTTGTAACTACTCCGCCTTCAGAGACCGAAACTAATATACCAGAAGTTACACGTAAAGAAAGCTTTAATTTGGCTGAAGGTGAAACAAATCATGATGCTTTAAGTTACAAATATCATGTAGTAGTTGGAAGTTTTAAAAACTTGTCAAATGCGAAAGGCTTACAAAGCACATTAAAACAAGAAGGTAATAATTCTCTAATCGTAATCAATGAACAAGGAATGTACAGGGTAATTATTGATTCCTTTAATGATTATTATCAAGCTCATGCACGTATCAATCAAATAAAAAATAGATTCCCTGATGCGTGGGTTTTGATACAAAAATAAAATTATCTTTCAAAATCGATATTAAAAAAACCGTTCACTAATAGAAAATAGTAACGGTTTTTTTATTTTCATTTTATTTAAAAAAGAAATTAAAGTTGAAAAGCTTTTCGGATTTCTTCTACTTTGTCCAATTTTTCCCAAGTGAAAAGTTCTACAATATGTGAAATTTTATTGCCATTCCCATCTTGAAAATATTTTTTTACTTCAACGGGGGTTCTTCCAAAATGTCCATAGGCTGCAGTTTCTTCGTAAATTGGATTACGTAATTTTAAACTTTCTTCAATGGCTTTTGGACGCAAATCAAAAAGCTTTTCGATTTTTTTCGAAATTTCTTCATCGCTCCATTTAATTTTAGCTGTGCCAAAGGTATTTATGCAAAAATTAATAGGTTTAGACACTCCAATTGCATATGCAATTTGTATCAATACTTCATCGGCTATGCCTGCGGCAACCATATTTTTGGCAATATGACGGACAGCATATGCAGCCGAACGATCTACTTTTGAGGGATCTTTTCCTGAAAAAGCTCCTCCTCCATGAGCTACTTTTCCTCCATAAGTATCCACAATAATTTTTCTTCCTGTTAAACCTGTATCTCCATGTGGACCTCCAATAACAAATTTTCCAGTAGGATTAACTAACAAACGATAATCATCATTAAAAAGTCGTTCAAATTGTTGATCTTTTATTTTTACTCTCGGAATCAAAATATTTTCAATATCTTTTTGAATAACAGAAAGCATTTCTATATCAGCTTCTTCTTGAGTTTTTCCATTACCAACTTTTATAAATTCATCATGTTGTGTAGAAACAATGATAGTATGAACTCTTAAAGGACGATTGTGATCATTATATTCAATAGTTACCTGAGATTTAGCATCAGGACGAAGATAAGTCATTTCCTTCCCTTCTTTACGAATTTTTGCCAGTTCGCTTACTAATGTATGAGCAATATCGAGAGCGATAGGCATATAATTATTGGTTTCATTGCAAGCGTACCCAAACATCATTCCCTGGTCACCTGCTCCTTGTTCCATCGGATCTTCCCGTTCAACACCGCGAGCAATATCTGGTGATTGTTCATGCAAAGCAGATAATACGCCACAACTGTTTCCAGCAAACATATATTCACTTTTTGTATAACCTATTTTATTAATGGTTTGTCGGGCAACAGATTGAACATCTACATAAGCATTTGTTTTGACTTCTCCTGCAATGATTACTTGTCCTGTCGTTACAAGAGTTTCACATGCTACTTTTGAATTTTTATCCAATGCTAAAAAATTATCCACTAATGCATCAGAAATTTGATCCGCTACTTTGTCAGGATGTCCTTCAGAAACCGATTCAGAACTAAATAAATACGCCATGATTTTAATAATTTAAAATTGTTGAAATAGTAGTTGAATTTTAAATTACAGGCAGGAAGATTCGAAAATACTTATAAATGGCAAGCAGAAAATGACACGCAATTTTAGCATTTTTTTCTGTGGTTGCAAGCAGCTCAAATCTTTCCACATATAATTTGACAGCACAAAGTTACACAAAGTATTCTAATTTTTTATACTTTGCCAATAATAATTTTAAAATGATTTTTTGTAAATTCCACCGAAACAATAGAAGAATAGATAATTTATTGATTTACACACAAATTTCCGAATAAATATAGAGCAAGATATTAAAAAAATTAATAGTGCTTTAAAATAACTTTTAAATCAAATAATGACCAACTGCCCAATAAATAATAGCTGCGATCAAAGCACTTACAGAAATAGTTAAAATCCATGCTAACCATAAATCTCGAGTTACTCCCCAGCGAACAGCAGATAAACGCTTGATAGAACACGCCAATAATTGCTCCAGTCAATTGTTTTGACACAAATCAAAAAGAAAGTAAACTTAAAACATAAGAAGTCAACAAATCAGATGCAAAATAAAAATACTGATTTAATTCTCAATTCTAAATTCATTTCTTTATAAATAACTATCGAAAAGAAAATTTTTTATAAAATACCTGTTACTTCATAACCTACATCTTCAACTGCTTTTTTTAAAGCTTCATCGCTGACTTCTTTTAATAAGCTAACTTTTGCAGTGTTTGAATTAAGGTCTACTTTTGCAGAAACGCCATCAATTGTATTCAAGGCTTTTTCAACCCGAGATGCACAATGAGAACAACTCATTCCTTTGATTTTTAATAATTTCTCTGCCATGACTATTCTTTTAAAATTTTTTACTTGTTTATAAATGATTTTTGAGGCTACATTTAAACGTCTGTTTTGCTAATTTTTTTAAAATCATTCTTGATATTCAACATTTTACAAGTTAAAAAATCATTAAATTGATTTTATTTTTTAATTTTTCAAGATATAGAACAATTAGATGTTTGCAGCTAACCATTTTTTCATTTCTTCTATTGTTTTTCCACGTCGACGTGCATAATCCTTTAATTGTTGATCATCAATTTTGCCTACATTAAAATATTTTGATTGTGGATGAGCAAAGTACAATCCTGCTACTGACGGTGGCGGATACATAGCTCCATTTTCCGTTATTTTTATCCCAATTGTATTTAATTGGAGTAAGGGTTCCAGGTCAAAAATGATAGATTGATCTGGTAAAGAAGGATAACCAATAGCGGGACGAATACCTTGATATTTGTTTTTCAAAATATTTTCTATTTCCAGTAGTTCATCAGACGCATAATTCCAAATTTTTGTTCGAACCTGATAATGTAGCCATTCAGCAGTAGCTTCTGCCAAACGATCTGCTAAAGTTTTCACCATCATGGAACTGTAAATATCTTTTTTATTTTCAAAATGCTGAATCAATTTTTCTGTTCCTTGCACTACTGTAGCAAAGGTACCAATATAATCATTTTCAACATTCAAAAAATCAGATAAAGCATAGCAAAAACCATCTGTGGAAGGATGCTGCTGACGAAGTGTAGGAATGATGAATTCTTTATTTTCATATAAAATATGAATATCTTCTTCTTGAGCAAAGGCAGAAAATAAGCCTACTGCAGCATTAATCTGAACGGATTTTTCTACAGAAAACTGTTGAAGCATATTTTGGGCATCCTGAAAAAGTTTTAATGCTTCCTCTGCTTTATCACGAGTTGAACCGGAAAAATTCTGTAACCACGATTGCTTACAGGAAACACAAGAAGAAACTTTTTCAATTCCTTCAAATTTTCCAGGAATTCGCCACGCGCGAAAGAAAAAACTCCAATGAATAAAAGGTACTATTTCTCGTAAATCAATATCAAAAAATTGACTTAATCCTGGTTGTTTTGGCGGTATGGATTGATAATTCATTTCTTTTCTCAAAATAAATTTTGAATTAAGAGGAAACAGTACCTATTTGTTGAAGAAACGTTGAAAATTATATTTTAGATATTTATAGAAAATTTAAGCAGTCTTTTTATCTAAAAGTAATCAAAAGTAAAAGTTAAAAATGAAAAGAAAAACTTTTTATTTTAAGGAATTTATGAAATAACGATGTTTGTATCTTAAAAAAGGTAAACTTTCTGAATTTTTCTTCAACGATTGATCAAAGTGCGGCAATATACCAGTGAAGTTTCCTTTTAGTTCAAGATTATCGTCTGTTTTAAAGTGGCAGCTAATAGTATAGATAGTATCTTGACTACTAACATTCATGGTTCCTTCAGTAATTAATTTTTCAACAGGATTCAGCAAATAAATGTCTAAATAAGTAATGGTTGCTCCAACTGTATAAATGACGCCGTCTATTGACAAATGTTCACCAGGAGAAATAGTAAAAGATTCTCCACTTTTATCAATAGTATAAATACCATCAGGCAACAAAGTATCGGTTGGTGTTACAAAAACATCTTCCAGATACAAATATTGACCAGTTCCAATTAAATAATTGTTTTCATTAATTCCCAATCCATTGGTAAACAACGAAATAGATAATACGTTATTCTCATTCCCATATTCAATATAATAATCGCCGTAAAATACTGCATAGCCCCACGTATATTGAGGATTTTTCTCATATAGGTAAGGTTCTTTTGGTTCATTATTGGTACAAGCAGCCAGTAAAAATGATAGAAAAACAAGAAAATAGAAAAACTTTTTAATATATGTTTTCATCCGAAAATAAATTTTATGAAGTTTTTACAATGTCAATTATGTGGGAACATGTAAGAAATTAAAAAATTTCATTCTCATACTTAAAATATATGTTTGTGTTCATTTGTTTGAAGTCAGTTTCCTTATTTTGTCTTTTAAACCTTATTAAAACATATAACCTTTATAACACTAAATTTCCCTTTCTTCCAACCTTATTACTTTATTTAGATAAAATTGTTACTTTCTTTCGATTTGTGTTTTTAATTTGTTTTAAATAAGGTAATAAGGTTTGTTTAACTCGTCGATTATTTGTTATTAAGGTTTTAAGTAAGATAAGGTTTCTTTATTAATTTGTTTCGTATTTATAATAAGGTAAAATCTACTTTTTCACTTGTTTAAATTAATGAATTTTATTCCTCTATGAGTAACAAATGTAGCAATTTTTGTCAAACTTTTAAGCAAAAATCGAATTCCTTGCAATTTCCTAATGAAAATATTTTCATCTGTCTTTGTAACATTAAAATATCAGTAGGTATATGGGTGAAATATTAAAAAAATTAATACTCCATATTATTTTCTCGTAAATTTTCATCTACTCGAATGTATCGCACTGGATAATAAGCTGCTATAAAACCCATCAAAAGAACAGTAATAAATACCAGCATCATATCTACAAATTGAACAATCACTGGATAAGCATTCAACACATAACCTGAACCTAATTTTAAAAAACCAAAATGTTGTTGCAACAAACAAAGTACTACTCCCAAAATGATACCTAACAAAGCTCCAATGATAGAAATAAGCCACCCTTCAAAAAGAAAAATTCGTTTAATCAAACGCTGATCGGCACCCAAATTCCGCAACATTCGGATATCTTCTTTTTTTTCAATGATTAACATTGATAGCGATCCAATAATATTAAAACAAGCAATCAACAAGATAAAACAAAGAATCAGGTAAGTAATCCATTTTTCTATTTTCATGATTTTAAAAAAACTTTCCTGCTGCTCATAGCGATTTTTAACTTGAAAATTAGGTCCTAATATAGATTTTATTTGCTTTTGTGTTTCCTTTTGGTGGGAAAGATTTGCAAGTTTTAGTTCTACAGCCGAAACTTTAGTAGAATCATATTCAAATAAGTCACGAGCCAATGCAAGAGAAACAATCACGTATTGATCGTCATATTCCAACTGATTGACTGCAAAAATTCCTGATACAAAAGTTCCTACCTGATTGAAGCTGGTTTCGGGTCGAAGCAAATTTATATCAGAAGTTCTTTTTGGTGCGTAAATATACAATGGATCAATAAAATGAGCTCCTAAACCAAGAATATTGGCTATTCCAATTCCAATAACTGCTCTTTGAAAACCTCCATCAAACAAAATAAATTTACCATCATACATGATGCTGTCAATCTTTGTCATCCTTTCAAAATCGTCACTTACACCTTTAATGACAGCAGGCATCTGTTTATCTTTGAAACGCAATAATGCATTTTCTTCAATTACTTCTGTGAAACAGTCAATAGCTTTTATCTTTTTTACTTCCTGCCATGCAGGTGTAGTGATATCAAAAGTTTTTCCTTGCGTGACGGTAATTTTCAAATCAGGATCAAAAGCCGAGAACATGTCGGAAATAACGGATTCAAAACCATTGAAAACTGACAATACGCATACCAGAGCCATTGTTCCAATTGCCACACCTATTGCTGAAATGGCTGAAATGACATTAATTGCATTGTGTGATTTTTTAGAAAATAAATATCGTTTGGCAATCCACAAAGAAAACATAAATTTTCCAGAAGTATCACTTGCTTGCAATTTTTTTGAACTCATGTTTTCAGCTTTTTTCGAAAAACTTTTCAGGGAAAATTTACTGAGATTTATTGTTTTGGTGGAATATTCCCTTTCAGTAATTGATCAATATGTTCCGCATAATCCAGTGAATCGTCCAGATAAAAATGAAGTTCAGGAATAATCCGTAATTGATTTCTAACTCTTTTTCCCAATTCAAAGCGTACAGATTTATTTTCATGGTTGATGTTTTCAAAAATTTCACCGCTTTTATTAGTTGGATAAATACTAATATGAATACGAGCAATACTTAAATCTGGACTAATTCGAACATTAGTAACGCCTATAATAGTTCCTGGAATTTCTCTGGCATATAACAAGAAAATTTCCCCCAATTCCTTTTGTATTAGTTTTTCTATTCGCTGTTGTCGGGTAACTTGCATTTTTTTAATTTTTAATTTGCCTTTCAGCGTCATTTTAAAAATAAAACGTAATTTTTTTCTCTTTTTGAGAAGATATCCTTCTCTCTTAATAACAATTTAATTTAATTTCCATTCAAAACCATCTTTGGTGTCTCTGATTTCAAACCCCAAAGCTGTTAATTCACTACGAATTTTGTCGCTCAATTCCCAGTTCTTGTTCTTTTTAGCTTCCAGTCGGATATTCAAAAGTAAATCCACCGCTTTTTTATAAGCTTCCAGTTTTGATGAATCGGCATTTTCTGTTTTTAAACCAAGTATTTCTTCAATAAAAAGATGAAAAACATCTTTTATTTCTTTCAAATCGTCCGAAGAAATCGTTTCTTTTCCATCATTAATGAGGTAAATGGTTTTCACTGCTTCAAACAAATGAGAAATTACCACCGATGTATTCAAATCGTCGCACATGGCAGCTTCACAATTTTGACGCAAATCAGAAAGATTTACTGTTGACTTTTCGGAAGGTTGGATTTTTTGCAAACGTTCATAACCTTCAAGTAAACGCTGTAAACCTTTTTCTGAAGCTTGTAAAGCTTCATTACTGAAATCAACTGTGCTGCGGTAGTGAGCTTGTAGCATGAAAAAACGAATAGTCATTGGACTGTAAGCTTGTGTCAACAAAGGATGATTGCCAGTAAAAAATTCTTCGAGTGTAATAAAATTTCCCAACGATTTTCCCATTTTCTGACCATTGATAGTCACCATGTTATTGTGCATCCAATATTTTACACTTTCACTTCCTAAAGCAGCCGTAGATTGAGCAATTTCACATTCGTGATGGGGAAATATCAAATCCATTCCTCCACCATGGATGTCAAAATGTTTGCCTAAATATTTCGTGCTCATGGCTGAACATTCCATGTGCCAACCCGGAAAACCTTCACTCCACGGCGATTTCCATCGCATGATATGTTCTGGTGAAGCTTTTTTCCACAAAGCAAAATCATAACTTTTTCTTTTTTCTTCTTGTCCTTCCAGCGAGCGAGTTGCTTCCAACAAATCAGCTATGTTTCGCCCTGAAAGTTTGCCATAATGATAAATTTTGTCATATTTTTCCACATCAAAATATACCGAACCTTCACTTACGTAAGCAAAACCATTTTTTAGAATTTTTTCAACAAAATCAATCTGATCCATGATATGTCCTGAAGCAAGGGGTTCAATGCTGGGGGGTAATACATTTAATGCTTCCATTGCTTTATGGTAGCGATTCATGTAATATTGAGCAACTTCCATTGGCTCCAATTGCTCCAGTCGTGCTTTTTTAGCAATTTTGTCTTCACCGCTGTCGACATCGTTTTCCAGATGACCTACATCTGTAATATTACGAACATAACGAACTTTGTATCCTAAATGTTTTAAATACCGAAACAGGATATCAAAAGTAATGGCAGGCCGTGCATGCCCCAGATGGGGATCACCGTAAACAGTTGGTCCGCAAACATACATTCCTACATGTGGCGGTTGAAGTGGAACGAACAACTCCTTCTGTCGATGTAAAGTGTTATAAATGTATAATTGATTTTCCATAAGTTATCATTTGTTTCTTCTAATTATTATAAATTTTTTCAAGCAAAACCTCTTTCCTTCTTTAAAACTTCATAAGCTTCATTGATGGAACGAAACTTTTCAGTTGCTATTTTTTTAATGTCTTCTCCCAGCGTATTAACTTTGTCGGGATGATATTTTTTTGCCATTTCTCTGTATGCTTTTTTAATCTCTTCATTAGAAGCGGTTGATTCGATTTCAAGTGCTTTATAAGCCCACTGATGATCTTCATGTTTGACATAAATTGCTTTTAGTGATTCAAAATCAGAAGAAGAAATTTTTAAAAGATAGGCAATCCTTTGAATCGCATTCATCTCTGAAGAAGAAACCTCAGCATCAGCATAAGCAATTTCCAGCAACAAATGTAATATTTCTAATTTAATGGGATAATTCATATACTGATTTATTTGTGCAGTGACTGGAGCAATATCAATTTCCTTTTCTAATAATTTTTTCAATATTTGTAAGGCATCCAATGCAGCTTCTTCACCAAAATTTGCTACCAGAAAACGTTTCACCACATTTAATTCTGATTTTTTAACACTTCCATCTGCTTTCATCACACTGACAACCAACACGAGCAGACTGGCTTTAAAATCTCCTTCCGTAGTTTGATAAAAAGTCTTTTTTGTTGTTGGAGCAGATTTTGTTGCAGCAGCATCAATAATAGATCCAATGGCAAAGCCAATCAAAGCCCCAATAGGACCTGCAAAAGCCCACCCTAAACCGCCTCCCAACCATTTTCCATATCCAGCCATAATTTATCAACTTTAGAGAATTTACAAAATTACAAAAAAGAACGCTAAATTAGGAAAATACCAAATTGAAAATGAAATTACTATTTTTCACATATCATAAATCCAAATTATTTTAAGTAATTTTGCAAGGTACAGGTTCAATTTTTTAGAGCTAAGAAATTGACGAAGAGGGAAAATCGTGAAAATCGGTTGCAGTCCCGCTGCTGTGATCTCTATAAAACTTTTTGAACATTTCTTTTGCCACTGATAATCTCAATGGACGACTGAAAATTCATTGAAACTTGGGAAGGCGTTCAAAAAAGAGTAAGCCAGAAGACCTGCCTGTATTTTTGAATCAATTAAAAGCTTCCGCGGATAGAAGCTATAAAATCAATAATCTGTGTTACACAACATCATCAATTTTATTCAGCTATTTACAAAAAAGAACAAAAACAGGAAAACAAAAATTTTTATATTTCTGATTTTTAATTGTTCATTGTTTCCCAATATTTCAAAGGTCAAAGCAAATCCAGTTATTGACACCACAAAAATTTATTTAATTCCAGAAATTGTTGTTACTGGAAGAATAAAGCCACCCGAAGTCAGATCGTCGACCCCGTTGCAAATATTAACCAGTGAACAAATAAAAAATTTGAATGTATTGCAGGTGTCGGATGCAGTAAAATATTTTTCGGGTATTTCAGTAAAAGATTACGGCGGAATTGGTGGTTTGAAAACTGTTTCAGTACGTGGGTTGGATGCCAACCATACCGCAGTAAGTTATGACGGCATCACACTTTCTGATTGTCAAACTGGACAAATTGATTTAGGAAGATTCTCTATTGAAAATGTTGATTTACTGACATTTAACAATGGTCAAAACGATAATATCTTTCAGCCAGCACGTCTTTTTGCTTCTGCTTCTGTATTAAACATTCAGACTTCTGCCCCCTATTTTAAAGAAAAAGAAAAATTTAATGGAAAAATTTCCTTCAAAAGCGGTTCATTTGGTTTAGTAAATCCTTTTTTCTTTTTTCAAGGAAAAATTAATCAGCAATTTTCTGCTGTAGTGAGCAGCGAATGGCTTTCAGCAAATGGAAAATATCCTTATCTATTAAAATATGGCACAGGAGTCAATGACAGCACTTCATGGGAAAAAAGAAAAAATACCGATGTAAAAAATTTCAGATTAGAAGGAGCTCTTTATTATAAGGAAAATGAAAATAGTTTAGGCTATTTGAAAAGTTATTTTTATTCTTCTGAACGTGGATTGCCAGGAGCAACTATTTTGTATCTTACCGAAAACTCAAACCGCCAGCGAAGTTGGGACAGAACATTTTTTACACAAGCTCATTATGAAAAAAAAATATCCTCGCTGTGGTCTTTCGGTTTCAATGCAAAATATCACTATGGTTTTTTAAAATATCTTGATCCTGATGTCAACAACAGTTTGGGGAAAATAGAAAATATTTATCGCCAGCAAGAATATTACAGTTCTTTCAGTTTCCTTTTTCAAGCTTTTGAAAACTTGTCGTTTTCTTCTTCAACCGATATTGCTTGCAATACTCTCTCTGCAAATTTAACTGATTTTGCTTATCCTACACGTTGGACTTTACTTTCCTGCCTGAATGGAAAATATGTAAATCATTTTTTACTGACTACCGCTGGTTTGCTTTTAACCAACGTAAATGATAAAGTTCGATACGGTAAAGCACCCGAAAATTATCAGCAACTTTCTCCTTATGCAAGTATTTCTGTAAAACCTTTTACCAAATATGATGTACGTTTTCGGTGTTTTTATAAAAACATTTTTCGGATGCCTACTTTCAACGATTTATATTATGTTTATGTTGGCAATCGAGATTTAAAGCCTGAAAAAAGTCATCAATTCAATGCAGGTGTTACTTATTGTACTTCTCTTGAAAACTGGCTGCCATTGTTGACCATAACATGGGATGTTTATCACAATGAAGTGAAAAACAAGATTATTGCTTTTCCACAAAAAGATATTTTTAATTGGACAATGAAAAATTATGGAAAAGTTTTGATTGATGGGTTGGATTTATCTGTAGAAGGTTCGTTTTCGTTATCCGAAAAAATTGGAATAATTGCAGGAACTACTTATACTTACCAAAAAGCTATTAATGTAACTGATCCATCAGAAGAAAATTATCGTCATCAAATCCCTTATACACCAAGAGTTTCTGGTTCAGGAAGAGCTGCCTTGCAAACGCCATGGTTTAATATCGCCTATTCGTTCCTCTGGTCGGGTAAAAGATATGCACTTTTTCAAAATTATGCAGAAAATCGTTTGTCAGGCTATACCGATCATAGTATTTCCTTACAAAAAGAAATAAAAATCAAGCAGCAAGTTTTATCGCTGAATGCAGAAATATTGAATTTATGGAATACGAATTATGAAATAATTCGGTGGTATCCTATGCCTGGTCGTTCATTCCGTATTACCGCAGCTACTCGATTTTGAGAAAAAAGTAAATGTTATTTTCGGAATGGAACAAGCAAAAAATTTTTTTATTGAGATTTTGAGAAATTTTCTCTTTTTTGTTACATTGAGAAACGTTATTATCTTGTATGACCCTTATAAAAAGGGTCTTGCTCCAATCCATACTTACTATTTTACTTCAAAAACATTTCATTTTTAGTGGTTCCCGTAATTTCGCTTTACTTTAATTGTCTTGACAAAAAAGAAAACATTTTTTCATTTTGCTTGTTTTTGAGATTTTTTCTCCGTACAACTCCTGTCTTTTCTGTGGAACTCTGTGAAAATAACTGATATATTACATAAAGGAACACGGAGATTTACACAGAAAGATACTGAGATTTTTGTTCCCCTTTTATTTTATAGGAGACGTTTTATGAAACGTCTCTACTTAAAACTCCAAACTCCTGATTTTCAACTAAATGTTCAAAACTCGAAACTACACATTGATATAAAAAATATCTTCTTTGTTGGATATTAAAAAAACGAAATAAATATTATTGGTTGTTTAAAAACTGTCTCCTTTTTTATTTTTTGTTTTTCAATTGGTTTTGCAGTGTCTCCCCTTTTTGAGTCAGGCGGTATTTTTGATTTGGATCATTTGGATTATTTGGAATAGTCATTTCTATCCATCCGTTTTCAAGTGCAGGTTGCAAATAAGTAAAAAGAAAAGTTGGACGATGCCGTAGGTCTAATTTCCTCATCAACTCTTGCCTACTAAGTTCGCCATTAACAATCAGAATAAGACGTTTAACTTGTTCAGTTACTTGTTCGGTAACTTGCTGACTTTCTTCAGATTTTCTCCAAAGAATCGCGTAAAAATATTATGGAGGAGAAATACATTTAAATGTTTAGCTATACTGGATAAGCAACCTAATCAATGAACATACTTATATACAAAAATAATAAAATTTAGGAATCTCTAATGCATATATAAGATTTTCTATTTTTGTTAAAAAGTTATTGCTTAATTTAAATTTTCCTTTCATAATCTCGTTTATTCTTAAAAATCTGTTGAGTTAATGAAAAGTTGATTTTCTTTTTCATGGGTAAATTGAAAATATCATGTAAATTTGTAACTTGTATTTTTTAGATTGATTTTTCATTGGAATTTTAACAACTGTCTTTTCAAAAAAATTAAATTGCTTATCAAGTGAAAAAAAATTTGATCATTGTTCTAGCATTAATCGTTTTTATTTCCTGTACTGCTTCTAAACAGAAAAATGAGAAGGAAGCCGAAAAGATGAATATTCCCACTTTTTCGAGCGATTCAGCCTATTTATATATAGAACATCAAACAAATTTTGGTCCTCGAATTCCGAATTCTTCTGCTCATGCAGCATGTCAACAATATTTATTTCATTCTTTAAAGAGATTTGGGGCAGAAGTAATAATTCAACAAGCCGATTTACAGGCTTTTGATGGTACCATTCTTCATGCGGCAAATATTATTGGTTCTTTTTCTCCAGCAAAAGAAAATCGCCTTTTGCTTTTTGCTCACTGGGATTCGCGACCGTGGGCTGATAATGATCCAGAACCAGCAAATCGTCGACAACCTGTTTTGGGTGCTGATGATGGTGCCAGCGGAGTGGGTGTTTTATTAGAAATAGCTCGTCAATTGGGAAAACAGTTACCTAACATAGGAGTTGATATTATCTTTTTCGATGCAGAAGATTATGGTAATTCCCAGTCATTTCAAAATGAAAATACAAACAATTCGTGGTGCCTTGGTTCTCAATACTGGGCAAAACATCCTCATAAACAAAATTATCAAGCTCGATTTGGTATTTTACTCGATATGGTAGGAGCATCGCAAGCCCTTTTTTATAAAGAATACTTTTCGTTAACTTATGCTCCACAAATTGTTTCAAAAGTGTGGACAGAAGCAAAAAATCTTGGCTTTGGTCAATATTTTATTGATCAGCAAGGTGGAGCTATTACCGATGATCACTTTTATGTGAATAATTTAAGAGGAATACCGAGCATTGATATTATTCATTATGATCCTAATAGTGCTACCGGTTTTCCACCTTATTGGCATACTTTACACGACACTATGGAAAATATAGACAAAAATACTCTACTGGCTGTCGGAACAACGTTGTTGCATATCATATACAACGAAAAATAAAAATTGAATATGGAACTTCGGTTTAAAAAAATAGTAGTAAAAATTGGAAGCAATGTTTTAACTCAATCGGATGGTACGTTGGATATTTCCATTATGTCTACCCTTGTTGATCAAATTGCCCTATTGTATAAAGAAGGTGTTGAAATTATTATTGTTTCGTCTGGTGCAGTAGCTTCTGGAAGAAGTTTATTAGGGATCAACAAAAAAATGGATATTGTGGACCAACGTCAATTGTATTCTACTGTCGGACAGGCAAAACTTATCAATCTTTATTGGGATTTGTTTCAAAAACATGGTATAACAGTTGGTCAAGTATTAACTATGAAACAAAATTTTAATAGTCGACGCAATTACCTTAATCAGCGGAATTGTATTAAGGTAATGCTCGAAAATAAAATAATTCCTATCATTAATGAAAATGATGCTGTTTCTGTTTCTGAACTAATGTTTACCGATAATGATGAACTTTCAGGACTTATAGCTTCGATGATGGATACGGAAGCTTTATTCATTTTAAGCAACATAGATGGAATTTATACCGGTTCGGTCGATGATCCTTCCGCAAAAATTATCCGTGAAATAAAAAAAGGGGAAGATATTTCTCCCTACATTCAAAAAACTAAATCTACTTTTGGAAGAGGCGGTATGCAAACAAAAATTAATATCGCTCGTAAAATTGCCGATCAGGGAATAGAAGTTTTTATTGCTAATGGAAGAAAAGAAAATATTCTCATTCAGTTAATGGATAAAAATCAGGAGACTATTTGCACACATTTTGTAGCTGAGAAAAGTGAAGTTTCCAGTATAAAAAAATGGATAGCTCACAGTGAGGATTTTGCAAAGGGTGAAATTTATGTTAATGCTGATGCTGCAAAGGCTTTGAAAAGTGATAAAGCAATAAGTTTGTTGCCTGTGGGTGTTACCAAAATTGTTGGCAATTTTGAAAAGGATGATATTGTCAGAATCATGGATGAAAACGGTTATTCACTTGGGATCGGAAAAATTCGTTACGACAGTACAAAAGCAAGAGAATTAATAGGCAAAAAACATCAAAAACCATTGATTCATTATGATTATATGTATCTGGAATAAAATAAACCGTTTTTGTGGTTTATGATTTTATTCCATCTTTTTTGTACTTATAAAAAGAATTGAAGATGTATCTTTCCTTATTTTATGAGCTTAACGATAGCAATTGATGAGAAATTATTTCTAAAGAAATCAAAATATCTCATTTATGAGAAAAACAGAACGATATTTATGCATTTTGTTGATTAGTGTATTTTTTGTGGGATGCAACACGACAAAATTTGTTCCGGAAGGAAAATATTTATTGGATAAAGTTGATATAAAAACAGACGTTCGTTCTATTAAAAAAAATGAGTTATACGATTATCTCCGACAAACGCCCAACAATTCTGCCTTTGGATTATTTCGTACCCAATTAGGAATTTACAGTTTAGCAGGCAAAGATACTACGAAATGGCTCAATAGATTTTTAATGAAAATAGGTGAAGAACCTGTTATTTTTAATCCTACTCTTACCGATTTATCTGCTCAGCAGTTACAACTTTGCTTTGCCAATAAGGGATATTTGAATTCAAAAGTGGACACGAAAATAGAATTTTATGACAAAAAAGCAAGAGTAGAATATATCATTACCTCCAATCAACCTTACCGCATTAAAAATTATAACGTTCAAATTCCTCATAATGAATTAGCTAAAATCGCCAACGATACTTTGCGGAGCTTGATTCATCGCAACATGCTTTTTGATATTGACGTACTGGATGCTGAACGTGAAAGAATTACCTCACGATTTCGTCAAATGGGTTATTACAATTTCCGAAAAGATTTCCTTTCTTATACTGCTGATACTACTATTGCTTCTCATCAAGTAGATTTAACTCTTCATTTAAACGATAATTTACTCAATCCCACCGATTCACTTTATAGTATTATATTTAAGAAATTCAGTATACGAAATGTAACTTTTTATATTAACGCTACCAATATTTCGGAACTACAAGAAAATGGAGTTACAGACACCATCAATTTCAGAAATTTTACTATGGTTACGCCTAGCAAACAAATTATCAGAATTGATGCTTTGGTACAAAACACCTATATTAATCCTAAAAGTGTGTATAATGATGTGGATGTAGAAAAAACTTATTCTGCGCTTAATTCACTCGGAGCTATAAAATATGTCAATATTAGTTTCCGCGAAACGAAAGATAGTTTATTAGATTGTAACATTTTTATAATGCCTTCTTCAGCTATTTCTCTTACAGGCGAAATTGAAGCTACTTATACAGACGGTTACTGGGGTGGAGCAGTAAATTTGAGCTTAATCAACAAAAATATTTTCAAAGGAGCTGAAACTTTTTCATTACAAGGTCATGGAGCCTATGAATGGCAAAAAAATATATGGGCACAGGAATGGGGAGGACAGATAGGAATAAAGTTTCCACGTTTCATATTGCCCTTTGCCAGCTATGATTTTAAAAGAAATCTCCATGCCAATACTGAGTTTTCTGGCTCCTATTATTATCAATTCAGACCAGGTGAATTCAGAACAACAAATTCACAAATTGGCATTAAATATCTTTGGAATCGTTCTCAATATCAACATGCTATTAATTTAATTGATATTAATTATGTCTATTTTCCTGAAATTTTCCCCACTTTTCGTGAAAAATTTCTTGACACAGGAATTTTTAATCGTTATAACTACGAAAATCACTTCATTATGGGAATCGGTTATTCTGGTTCTACTACTAATTATCGTTTGTCCAGTCCTTTGAGAAATTTTTTTACCATGCGATACAATATTGAAACTGCTGGAAATTTTTTATATGGCTTAAATCATTTATTGGGAAGTGCTCCTAAAAATGGTTCTTATCAATTATTCAATATTGATTACGCACAATATGTAAAAACTGAATACAATATTACTTACCATCAAATTTTCGATTCAAACAACAGATTCGTTTATCACGCAGGGATTGGCGTGGGTGCTCCTTATGGAAATGGAAAAATAATCCCTTATGAGAAACGATTTTTTAGCGGGGGAGCAAATAGCGTAAGAGGATGGACCGAAAGCACTTTGGGACCAGGGGTTTATAAAAGAATCAATACACTCATGAGAGACTACAACCAAACGGGTGATGTTAAGTTGGATTTAAATATGGAATACAGAGCAAAATTATTCTGGCTACTTGAAGGAGCTGCTTTTATAGATGCAGGAAATATCTGGACTATTAAGGATTATGAAACTCAACCTGGCGGAATTTTTCAATGGAACAATTTTATCGATCAAATTGCAATTGCTTATGGAATAGGACTTAGATTTGACCTTACTATTATGATAGCACGTCTTGATTTAGGAATAAAACTACATGATCCCGTCCTTAAACGTAGTGAATGTTGGAGACTACCGCCAAAATGGAGCGACCTCGCCTTTCATATTGCTATTGGTTATCCTTTTTAAAGTTATCAAATTTTTTGTGTTTTTTCTTTCCTAAAAGGTTATACGACATTCGATGATAAGGAGTTGCCCCAAATTTTAAAATGGCTTCTCGATGTTGAAAAGTAGGATAAGCCTTATTTTTTTGCCAATAATATTGAGGAAATTTTTCTCCCAATTGTTCTATAATTTCATCACGGTGTGTTTTGGCTAATATGGAAGCTGCAGCTATAGACAAATATTTGCCATCACCTTTCACAATTGTTTGATAAGGAATATCAGCATAAGGTTTAAAATAATTCCCATCTATGATAATGAATTCAGGTCGAATTGAAAGTTTATCTATTGCTTTATGCATTGCCAAAATAGAAGCATTGAGAATATTCATCTGATCAATTTCGACATTACTTACTTCAGCTACTGCCCACGCCAAAGCTTCCTTTTCTATAATGAAACGTAACTTTTCTCTCACACCGGAAGTTAACTTTTTAGAATCATTTATCTGAGGACAAACAAAATCGTCAGGCAAAATTACTGCAGCAGCTACAACTGGACCTGCCAAACAACCACGACCTGCTTCATCACATCCGCATTCATACTTATGAAATGAAAAACGGGACTTTAATTCGGGAGTGATTTTATTTCTTTTCGTTAGATTCAATTTTGTTTTTTTGAATAATATTTTTCTGATCAGTCGATTTTTTTTCTTTCACTTCTTCCCACAAAACAGGAGCAACTTTCAGAATTTTAGAATAAGTCAATGACTTTTCTTTGGTAGTTTTATTAATTAAATGAAAATGATTATCAACGATATCAAAAACATTCAAGAAGATACTGAGAATAAGAAGATATTTTAAGCCACCAACAATACCGCCAAAAAATTTGTTCAACCCACCTAATTGAATGAACGATAATGTTTTATCCAGTAAATGAGCAAGTATAAACAAGCCTATAGCTATAATAATAAAACCCAATAAAAAAGCCAAAGGTTTGGTTATCTGGGGGGACAAAAATGCAATATTAAGCAACAACTTTTCAAAGGGAGTGGTCAATAATTTTGCTCCATAAATACCAATGACAATGACAGCAAAGGAGGTTAATTCTTTTATCAATCCTTTGAATAAACCTTGAATAAAACCAAAAACAATAGGAATCAAAATAATTAAATCCAGTGTATTCATTACTGTAAATTCAAGTAATTAATGCAACTTTTTCAAGAGGGAATAAAAGGAAAAAAAATTATTTTCAGGGCAAAGGAAAAAAACTTTTTCCCCTTTGCCCTGATGGAATAAATGTTTTACTTCGATTTTTTCCCTATAAAAAATTACAAAAATAAAACATTAACCATAGCACAAAAATACATAATTTAAACAAGGAAACACAGAAATGCAAACAAAAAGATATAGCATTAGCTATCGGAAAAGATAAATCGGTTGTATCATGTGAACTGCGTCGAAACTGTGATAATCGAAACGGGTAACACAGAGCGGATTTGGCACAACGCAAGTACGAAAACAGGCAGAAGAACAAACGTAAATGTATACGTTTTACAGAAGAATGAATAACCCCGAGGCAAGCCTCGAGGAATTCTTTTGAAATAAAGAAATTCCTTAAAATTGACTATCCTCGCCGCAAGCAGCGAGGTATTACGCCAATTTTATGGCTTCGCCATCGGAATTTCTAAAAAAATAAAAACAAAAGCTACCCCGACGCAAGCATCGGGGGATTCTTATAATTAAGCTAATTATGCTTTGCCAGCACTTCCCAAAACGTTTTGAGTTTTATGCATGTAAAGTTTTTTCAATTCATCACGAGCAGGACCCAAATATTTACGTGGATCAAATTCTGCTGGCTGTGTCCAAAGTATTCTTCGCACGGCTGCTGTCATAGCTAAACGACCATCAGAATCAATATTAATCTTACATACTGCCGATTTGGCTGCTTCGCGAAGTTGTTCTTCCGGGACACCGATAGAATCCTTCAAATTTCCACCATAACGATTGATTTCGTCCACATATTCTTGAGGTACTGAAGAAGCTCCATGAAGCACAATAGGGAATCCTGGAATACGTCTTTCAATTTCTTTCAGGATATCAAAACGCAATGGTGGTGGAACTAATCTACCGTTTGCATCAACTGTACATTGTTCAGGTTTGAATTTATAAGCTCCATGAGAAGTTCCAATGGAAATTGCCAATGAATCAACGCCAGTACGGCTTACAAAATCAACTACTTGATCTGGATCAGTATAAGTATGATGTTCAGCTTTCACATCGTCTTCAATACCAGCTAACACTCCCAATTCGCCCTCAACCGTTACATCAAACTGATGAGCATAATCAACAACTTTTTTTGTCAATGCTACATTTTCTTCGTAAGGAAGATGAGAGCCATCAATCATGACAGACGAAAATCCAAATTCAATACAACTTTTACACAGTTCAAAGCTATCGCCATGATCAAGATGAAGCACAATAGGAATTGGATAACCCAATTCTTTTGCATATTCTACTGCACCTTGAGCCATATAACGCAACAAGGTCTGATTGGCATATTTGCGTGCTCCACTTGATACTTGTAAAATCACTGGTGATTTTGTTTCAACACAAGCAGAAATGATGGCTTGCAATTGTTCCATGTTATTGAAATTAAATGCTGGAATTGCATAGCCTCCTTCAATAGCTTTTTTAAACAATTCTCTTGAATTTACAAGACCTAATTCTTTATAACTTACCATTTTCTTGAATTTTATTGATTAATAATCTTATTTTACAAAAGTAGTATTTTTCTGTGAAATAGAAAAAAACAAAAGAAAGCGTTAAAGAACATTTTAATAAAAGATAAAATTTTATCATTTAGGTTATTATGCTAACCTTTTCATAGCTTCGATGGTATCTTCTTTGCTGCCAAAAGCAGAAAAACGAATATAACCTTCTCCACTGATACCGAAACCTGCACCGGGAGTAGTCACAATATTTTTTTCTTTTAACAGAAAATCAAAATATTCCCAACTGCTCATTCCATTGGGAGTTTTTACCCAAACATACGGAGAATTGATACCTCCATAAACAGCAAAACCATTTTTGGTCAATCCTTCTCGAATGATTCGAGCGTTTTCTAAATAATAATCAATAAGAGCCTTAACCTGTTTTCTTCCATCTGAAGTAAACGTTGCTTCTGCTCCACGTTGAACAATATACGATGTCCCGTTAAATTTGGTCGATTGTCTTCGTAGCCATAATTTATTAAGCGACACGGCTTCACCTTTTTGAGTATATCCCATAACTTGCTGGGGAATAATGGTATAACCGCAACGTGTGCCTGTAAAACCAGCCGTTTTGGAAAAACTTCTGAACTCTATAGCAACTTCAGTTGCTCCTTCAATCTCATAAATACTGTGTGGAACATTATTTTCAGTAATAAAAGCTTCGTAGGCTGCATCAAAAAGGATAACAGCTTGATTTTCTCTGGCATAATCTACCCAAACTTTCAATTGTTCTTTCGTTAAAGTTGTTCCAGTAGGATTATTTGGATAACACAAATAAATTAAATTTACTTTTTCTTTTGGCAAAGCAGGAACGAAATTATTCTCCTTATTACAAGGCAAATACACAAGATTACTCCACTGATTGTGCTCATCTGGTTCGCCTGCTCGTCCTGCCATTGCATTGGTATCGACATATACAGGATAAGTTGGATCAGTCACAGCCACCCGATTATTAATATGAAAAATATCGCCAATATTTCCGGTATCACTTTTGGCTCCATCAGAAATAAATATTTCATCTACCTCAATTTTTATTCCTCTTTCCTGAAAATCGTGTTGAGCAATAGCTTCTCTTAAAAATTCATATCCTTGTTCGGGTCCATAACCTCTGAAAGTTTCCTTATGACGTTGTTCTTCAGCAGCTTTTATCATAGCATCAACTACCACATCGGGAAGAGGAAGGGTAACATCGCCAATTCCCATCCGAATTATTTTGGCTGATGGATTTTTTGCTTTGTGTTCCGCTACTCGTTTTGCAATTTCTGAAAATAAATAATTTTCAGGGATTTTGAGAAAATTTTCATTAATGAATGCCATATTTTTATTTTGATTGAAAAATTTTAGAAAATTTTTAATAATAAATAATTGTAAAACAAATAATTACAAATCAATTTCACCTTCAAACACTGTTTCAGCAGGGCCTGTTAAGTAAACATGATTATCATTATTATTCCATTCTATTTCAAGTTCACCACCTAACAATTTAACAGTAGTTTTATGAGAAGATATTCCATTCAGAACGCCTGCCACGACTACCGCACAAGCTCCTGTGCCACAAGCCATTGTCTCGCCTGAGCCTCGCTCCCACACTCGCATTTTCAGAATATTCTCTGAAATTTTTTCCACAAATTCAACATTTGTCCTTTTTGGAAAAATGGAACTATTTTCAATAACAGGACCTATCGTTTTAATATCAAGTTGATCAATGTTACCTGTAAAAATCACGGCATGCGGGTTTCCCATTGAGATACAAGTAATGGCATATTTAATTCCATTCCCAAAATCTACTGATTCATTCACAACAGGTGATTTTTGAAAAAGAACAGGAATTTGTTCAGCCTCAAGAATTGGTTCTCCCATATCCACTGTCACTTTTTCAACTTTCTGTTTGTCATTTAAAAATAATTTGAGTTTTTTGATACCTGCCAGCGTTTCCAGCGTTAATTCAGTTTTGTCTATTAATCCTTTTTCATAAACATATTTACCAATACACCGGGCAGCGTTTCCGCACATTTCACCTTCTGAACCATCAGCATTAAACATTTGCATCCGAAAATCAGCCACAGAGGAAGGCAAAATTAATACCAGACCATCAGCTCCAATGCCTTTGTGACGATCGCTCAAGCGAATAGAAAGTTCATTGGGATTTTTAATTTTTTCTTCAAAGCCATTAATATAAATATAATCGTTACCGATGCCGTGCATTTTAGTAAACTTCATAATCTGTAGCTTTTAAACATATAAACAATTTTTCCTTTTTATAAAAATTCCTTCACAAGAAGGAGAAAAGATCAAGATTGCAAAAATACTCATTAATTCAAATAATTTTGTAAAATTTGGAATGATTTCAGAAAACACAATATTAAATTGTTGATTTTAAAGTTTTTAAGATTTGGTTTATTCAACTAATTGCCTTATGGTTTCAACAAAATCATCAATTTCCTTTTCTATCGTATCAAAGGAACACATCCAGCGTAATTCGTTTGTTTGCTCATTCCAGGTGTAAAATTTGTATTTCTTCCGCAATGGTTCAATTATCTTTTCAGGAATAATTACAAATATCGAATTAGTTTGTACCGGTTGTGTAATTTTTATTTCAGGAATAGTCTGTAATTTTTCTGCCATCATTTGTGCCATCTGGTTGGAATGCAATGCCAACTGCAACCATAAGTTATTGGATAAGAACGCAATAAATTGAGCTGCAATAAAACGATTTTTTGAATAAAGTTGCATGGATTGCTTCTGATAAAAAGCTGCATTTTTTCTTAGTTCTCTATTAAAAATTAAAATGGCTTCCCCCAACATTAAACCATTTTTTGTACCGCCAAAACTCATAATATCTACGCCACAATCTACTGTAGCTTCTTTCAAACCTACATTCAACGTAGCAACAGCATTTGAAATCCTTGCTCCATCAATATGGACATAAAGATTGTTTTCATGGGCAAATTTACATAATGCTTTTAATTCTGAAACTGAATAGATTGTTCCCAATTCTGTACTTTGACTGATAGAAATCACTTTTGGCTGAGAATTATGAACATTTCCAATTCGACACAAAAAAGGTTCAATCATTTCAGGAGTTAATTTGCCATCGGGAGTTGGAACGGTTAAAAGAGAACAACCGATATTTTGAGCTACTGCTCCACATTCATCGGTATTGATGTGAGCTGTTTCAGCACAAATGACTGCTTGAAAAGGTAAGGTACAACATTTCAAACTGACAATATTAGCTCCTGTGCCATTAAAAGCATATAACACATCAACATCGCCAAAAATACTTTCAAAAACTTTTTGAGCCTGCATCGTGTAACTATCTTCACCATACGAAGTTTCATGATCAACATTGGCTTTGATAATGGCATTTAAGATTTCAGGATGAATTCCAGAATAATTATCGCTGGCAAAACATTTCATAATTAAATAATTAATTAAAAGTTTTGTAATTAATTCATTTACAAATAATTATATGTATTTAATTGCCAAATAAATAGCAACGGCTAATAAAAAAACACCATAAACTTTTTTAAATATTTCAGATGAGATTCTAATCCCTATTTTTGATCCTAAAAAAGCACCAACTACCATTCCACCAGCAATAAGTGCTGCAAATAGTAAATTCAAATATCCTTCTTTGGCGTAAATAATTACACTGGGTAAACCTACTGGTAACTGTAAAGATGCCAATGAAGTGGCAACTGCTTTTTTTGCATCATATTGAAAAAAATGAATCAGCAATGGTACAATGATAATACCTCCTCCTTTCCCAAAAAGTCCGGCAAAAATTCCAGCAGCTACGCCAACTAAAATATACATCCAGAAAGATTTAGAAATGACAGGATCTTCTTTTACAATAATTTCGTTTTTCTTATGAAAATATTTTGGTAAATCAAAATAGCTAACGGCTATACATAATAAGATAAATGCATAAAGTTGCGTGAGAAAAGCTTCACTGATATTGACTGCAATTTCGCCTCCAACAAAAGAGCCTAAAAACAATCCCAACGCAATCCATAATGATTCTTTGATATTGATTTGACCGGCTTTGTAATATTCCCACACCCCTAAAATGCCAACAGGCAACAACATAGCAGTAAGTGAAGTGGCATTGGCATGAAGAATGTCTAATCCAAAAATAACCAGCAAACACGGCACTAATACAATACCACCTCCAATACCAAATAAACCGGATAAAATTCCAGCAACAATTCCCAGAATCAATAAACCCGTTAAATACATCTCAATGGTTTTATTCTGCAAAATTACGAATAAAATGATAATTTTTTCGACAAACTATTTTTTGAATAGTGCTACCAAATTATAACTCGCTTATTTGAAAAATAAAAATCTGATTTTTTAATAATTCCTCTATTCTGGATGGGAAATTTGTAGGGAAAGTTAGAGTTATCTTAGGATTGAATTTCTAATAGAAAGTTGCTACCTAAAATGAAATATTTAAATAAAGAAACAAAGTCATAGACTTTACATACTCAGGTTTTGCATTTAATTCGTTTATTCCTCTGCAAACCTCTTCCATTGTTTCTGGTATAGAATTAAATATCTTGTTGTGCAAATATTTTTCTCTT
>JAGPGD010000015.1 GCA_018056165.1 Paludibacteraceae bacterium
AAGCGAGTAGAAGATATTTTGAACAACAGACCAAGAAAAAAATTAAATTTCTTAACACCAAATGAATTTTTATTACGAAATTTGTCTAACCAAAAAGTTGCATTTGTGACTTGAATTCAGCTATATTTTAATTTAGTTTTTTGTATTTTTGTCAAATATAATTTTTAAAAAAATTGTTATGACATCCAATATTTTTAAATCTTCCATGATTTATGGGTTGTTTATGGGGATTTTGTTTGCTGCCAACTTTTTCATTTCACTTCCCCAAGGAATAATATTCAGATTACTCTCTTTTTTGATTATTATTTTGATTATTTATGCCATGTACCGTTTCTCTGTTAGATATCGCGACAATGAATGTGGCGGGTACATCTCATATGGTAAAGCATTTTCATTTATCTTGCTTACTTTCTTTTTTGCTTCCATCATATCTTCTATTTTTAAATTTTTCTATTTTCAATTTATTAATCCTGACTATCTTACTAATCTTTTGCAAGAAAGTTTAAAAATAATTGATAGTATGCAATTGCCTGTCAATGAGGAATTTTATGATCAAATGGAAAAAATGATGAAACCTATTACCTATAGTTTACAAAGTATTTGGGTAGATGTTTTTTTAGGAATTATTTTAGGATTAATAATGTCAGCTTTTATCAAAAAGGACAAGAATATTTTTGAGCAAGAATAAAAATTCTTTATAACAAGAATAGAATCAACAAGGGCTTATAAAGCAATAATTATGGACATTTCAGTCGTCATTCCTTTATACAACGAAGAAGAATCACTACTCGAACTTTTCGAATGGATTGAACGAGTAATGAATGAAAATAATTTCAGTTATGAAGTGATTTTTGTGGACGATGGCAGCACAGATAATTCATGGAATGTGATTGAATCATTAAAACGAAAAACTCCTTATATCAGAGGCATAAAATTTAGGAAAAACTATGGCAAATCGGTAGCTTTGCATTTTGGATTTCAAGCAGCCAAAGGCGATGTTGTAATTACGATGGATGCTGATTTACAGGATAGCCCAGAAGAAATTCCTGCTTTGTATGCCATGATAAAAAATGAAAACTATGATCTCGTATCAGGATGGAAAAAGAAAAGATATGATGCAAAACTTACCAAAAATCTTCCTTCAAAACTTTACAATGCTACTGCTCGAAAAGTTACCGGTATTAAAATTCATGATATGAATTGCGGATTAAAAGCTTATCGTAACGAAGTGGTGAAAAATATAGAACTCTATGGCGAAATGCATCGCTATATTCCTTATCTGGCTGAAAATGCTGGTTTTACAAAAATAGGTGAAAAAGTGGTTGAACATAACAAACGACAATACGGGAAGTCAAAATTTGGCTGGAATCGCTTTGTAAATGGTTATTTAGACTTGATGACCTTGTGGTTTCTTTCAAAATTCGGGAAAAAGCCTATGCATTTTTTTGGCTTAATCGGTAGTTTGATGTTTTTGTTGGGTTTGATTGCTGTCATTGTGGTAGGAGTTAAAAAACTCATGGCACTATCTGCACATGTCAGAGCCCCATTGGTAACGGACAGTCCTTATTTTTATCTCGCTCTTCTGGCTATGATTTTGGGAACTTTACTTTTTTTAGCCGGTTTTGTAGCGGAACTGATTATCAGAAATTCTTCAGAACGAAATAATTATTTGATAGAAAAAGAAATATAAATAACTTTACTTGTTATATCTTTTTGTAAAAAAGTTAATTTATTAAAATTGTTGTTTCAGTGAAAATACTTGAAATTATATTACCCGCATTACTTGTTTTGTTAACTGCTTATTTATTATTGGATAAATTGCTCCGCAACGAAGAAAAAAAACGTAACTTTGAAATTTTTAAAAATAATGTTTCAATTATTACCCCCATTCGTTTAAGAGCTTACGAACGGCTCATAATTTTATTGGAAAGAACAGCGCCCAATAAATTGATTTTGAATGTTTTAAAACCAAATATGACCAGTTTCGATCTTCAAACAGAATTATTGAACACTATCAGGCAGGAATTTGCCCACAATCTTTCACAACAAATTTATGTTAGTAATGAATTATGGAATTACATTCAGGCTGCTGAAGAAAGTTTACTTCGATTAGTAAACATGTGTGCTTCACAATGTAATCCTGCTGATCCCGCGAATGTTTTGGCAGAAAAAATCATTGAAGTTTATAATGCCAGTGAACATACTCCTACCGAACAAGCCATCGAAAAATTAAAAGCTGAAGTAAGAAGTTATTTTCAATAAAAAATAGTTTTTTTAACTATTTTCTTTTAAATTTCACTTCCCAATAAAAGTTATAGGCTTTTAGTGTAATTGATACTCAATCATTTTTAAAAAATACAAATTCATCTGTGTTTTCTAATGCATAAATGAATTATATTTATTAATTTTGTGCAAAAATTAAATACTGAAATATTTCTTTAATTCAACTTTTTCTTTTATTAAAGGAATTAAAAATTTGAATATTTTAGTAAAATTATCTATCAACCTAAATTATATATTTATGGAACTAAAAAAAATAGAACATATCGGCATAGCAGTAAAAAGTTTAGAGGTATCTATTCCTTTTTATGAAAATGTATTAGGATTAAAGTGTTATGCAATAGAAGAAGTGGCTGATCAGAAAGTAAAAACAGCTTTTTTTAAAGTGGGGGAAACAAAAATTGAATTATTGGAATCAACCGATCCAGCAGGAGCGATAGGGAAATTTATTGAAAACAAAGGAGAAGGTGTTCATCATGTTGCTTTTTTAGTGGATAATGTACAAAAAGCACTGGATGAAGCTTCCGAAAAAGGTATCAGGCTTATCGATAATCAACCACGAAAAGGAGCAGAAGAATTAAACATTGCCTTTCTACATCCCAAATCAACAGGGGGAATTTTGATTGAACTTTGCGAACAGCCAGGCAAATAATTTTAAGGATTATTTTTAGAAGTTTTTTAAAATGGGAATCAATTAATTATAAAATAAGATGAACAATCAGGAAAAAATCAATTATCTTCTTGAACTTCGTGCAAAGGCAAAGTTGGGAGGTGGAGAAAAAAGAATAGCTAAACAACACGCCAAAGGAAAATATACAGCAAGAGAACGTATCGAAATGTTGCTGGATGATGGAAGTTTTGAAGAGCTGGATATGTTTGTCACTCATCGTTGCACGAATTTTGGAATGGAAAAAGAAAAATATCTGGGCGATGGTGTAGTGACTGGTCATGGGACTATTGATGGTCGCACTGTTTATGTTTACGCTCAGGATTTTACCGTATTTGGTGGTTCGCTTTCTGAAACGATGGCTCTCAAAATTTGTAAAGTGATGGATATGGCTATGAAAATGGGAGCTCCTATTATTGGTATCAATGATTCTGGAGGTGCGCGAATACAAGAAGGAGTTACTTCACTTGCCGGTTATGCAGAAATTTTTGAACGAAATATTTTAGCTTCAGGTTTAATACCTCAAATATCAGCTATTTTTGGACCTTGTGCTGGTGGTGCTGTATATTCACCAGCATTGACTGATTTTATTTTAATGACCGAACAAAATAGTTACATGTTTGTAACTGGTCCCAAAGTCATAAAGTCAGTTACTGGAGAAGATATTTCTGTGGAAGATTTAGGAGGAGCAAATGTACATTCTTCAAAATCAGGAGTTTCTCATTTCAAAGTAGAAACAGAAGAAGAAGGTTTACTGCTTATTCGAAAGCTTTTATCCTACTTGCCTCAAAATAATCTGGAAGAACCGCCTTTAGTAGAAAATTTTGATCCAGTTGATCGAGTAGATGAAAAATTAAATACAATTGTACCCGATAATCCCAATCAACCTTACGATATGAAAGAGATTATTCGATCTATCATAGATAACGATGAATTTTTAGAAGTTCATCAACAATATGCTCGAAATATTATCGTTGGTTTTGCTCGGATGAATGGAGCTTCGGTAGGAATTGTTGCCAATCAACCTAATTTTCTCGCAGGTGTGCTTGATTGCGATGCTTCTCGCAAAGCAGCACGTTTTGTTCGTTTTTGTGACGCCTTTAATATCCCATTGATTACTTTGGTAGATGTACCAGGCTTTCTACCAGGGTCTGGTCAGGAATATGCAGGAATAATTACTCATGGAGCAAAATTAATGTTTGCTTATGGTGAAGCTACTGTTCCAAAAGTTACTGTCACCATTCGAAAATCGTATGGAGGCGCACATGATGTAATGAGTTGTAAGCAGTTACGCGGAGATTTCAATTATGCCTGGCCAACTGCCGAAATTGCTGTAATGGGGGCTTCAGGAGCCATTGAAATATTGGAAGGACGTAAAATTGCAACAATTACTGATCCTGAAGAAAAAGAAAAATATATTGCAAAAAAAGTAGAGGAATACAATGATACTTTTGCAAATCCTTATCAAGCTGCTTCTTATGGCTATATTGACGATGTGATTGAACCACGCGATACCCGATTCAGAGTCATTCGCGCTTTAGAAACTTTACAAACTAAAAAAGTGGTAAATCCCTTAAAAAAACATTGCAATATCCCATTGTAAAATATTTAGTTTACTAATAAATAATAACTTAATATATGAAATTACTGGCTATCAATTCGTGGGAAGAACTTTTGATGGGAGCTGCTATTGGAATTATAGTAGTTTTTATGGTTTTAACTATTTTAGTACTTCTATTTGAATTTATTCAAAAGATGGTTATTTCAATGACCAAGAAAAAAGTAGTAAAAGAAGGGAAAAAGATAGAAGAAATCAAGGATATTCCAGCCGATGACATTGCTGCCATTTCTTTAGCTTTACATCTTTATTTCAACTCATTACATGATGAAGAAAATCACGTTCTTACCATTAAGCGTATTGAACGTCGTTATTCACCATGGAATTCAAAAATTTATGGACTTACAAATTTACAGAGATAATGAAAAAATTTGATTTTACTATCCATGGTAATGAATATCACGTATTAATAAAATCCGTGGAAGGAAATTTAGTTGAACTTGAAGTTAATGGTACACCCTATACAGTTACTCTCAATCAAGAAGTAAAAGTTAGCAAAACACCCATTTTGGTAAGAAAAGAAATTCCTGCTACTCCAAGTAATATGAATGTGGCTGAAAAATTTAATCCAGTACCATCTACCGATAAACCCAGTGCAAGAGTTATTAAATCACCTCTTCCTGGAAATGTTATAAAAGTAAATGTTTCAGTAGGAGATATTGTTAAAGAAGGAGATGTATTAATGGTGCTTGAATCAATGAAAATGGAAAATAATATTCTTTCTGAAAAAAGTGGTAAGATAACAAAAGTATGTGTTACACCAGGTAAATCTGTATTACAAGATGAAATTTTATTTGAAATAGAATAAATTTGAATATCAATGAAAAATTTAAAGCTTAAAATAGGATTTTTACTTTTCTTTTTTGTTTTTTTATTCCCTGTTACCATTTTTGCTCAGTCCAATGAAGGGGGAAACTTGATTGTTCAAAGTATTCAAAAATTTTGGTTGAACACAGGAATAGCAAATTTTGAATTTAAGTACCTGGCAATGATTATAGTAGGGATTTTCTTCATTTATCTTGGAATTGCCAAAGAATGGGAACCACTTTTACTTGTACCTATCGGGTTTGGAATTTTAATTGGTAATATCCCTTTTATGGAAGGCTATGAAATAGGAATTTATGAAGAAGGTTCTGTAATGAATTTACTATATAGCGGTGTTATTCAGGGATTTTATCCTCCACTCATTTTCTTAGGAATTGGTGCTATGACTGATTTTTCTTCATTGATTTCTAATCCTAAATTAATGTTATTGGGTGCCGCTGCTCAACTGGGCATTTTCCTTACTTTTATTGGTGCGTATGCTTTAGGTTTTACTCCTGCACAAGCAGGTGCTATCGGAATTATTGGAGGTGCAGATGGACCTACAGCCATCTTTTTATCTTCGAGGTTAGCCCCTGAATTATTGGGTGCAATTGCAGTGGCTGCTTATTCTTATATGGCGTTGGTGCCCGTGATTCAACCACCTGTAATGAGGCTATTTACCACCTCAAAAGAAAGAGTTATCAGAATGAAGCCTCCTCGTCAAGTAACAAAATTAGAAAAAATAACTTTCCCCATAGTTGGTTTTCTATTAACTACCTTCATTTCTCCGAGTGCTATTCCTCTTTTGGGAATGTTGTTTTTAGGAAATCTTTTAAAAGAATCAGGAGTAACAGAACGTTTAGCTGATACTGCAAGAAATGCATTAATTAATATTGTGACTATTTTGTTAGGATTAACCGTAGGAGCTTCTACCCAAGCAGACCGCTTTTTAACTGTCGATTCCTTATTAATCTTTGGTCTGGGAGCTTTATCATTTATGATTGCCACAGCAGGAGGTGTGCTGTTCGCTAAAATTATGAATTTATTTCTAAAAGATGGGAATAAAATTAATCCTTTAATTGGATCAGCAGGGATATCGGCTGTTCCTCTTTCTGCTCATGTTTCTCAATCTGTAGGAAATTCCTACGATAAAAACAATCACTTATTGATGCATGCAATGGGACCAAATGTTGCAGGTGTAATTGGTTCAGCAGTAGCTGCTGGTATTTTGTTAAGCATGTTAAGTTGACAATTTTATCATTATTTCTATTTTAAGCTTATTGGTTTCAGTGGTTTTTTGTATTTTAATCTGTCATTTTAAATGAAGTTTAAAAAAATTGATTGCACAAATGTTTAGAATTTTTTCAATGGGAATTAAAAAAGTCATATTTACATACAATGGTTTTATTTTTTATGAAATGGTTTGTTTAATTACAAATTAAAATCTATAATAAAAGAAAAATTTTCTAACTGCTTATTTTCTGGGAAGTTTTTTAAATTTAAAGAGTATTAAAAAATGAAAGATAACTCAAAATTTGATCTATTTACTATTATTGAAAAATTCTATCAAAAAGAGACTAAACTTTATCATATTTTAATAACTCATAGTAATCAGGTAAAAAATAAAGCTCTTGAAATAGCCGAAAAGCATCCTGAATTACAATTGAATAAGACTTTTTTAGAGGAAGCTTCCTTGTTGCATGACATTGGCATTTTTCTTTGTTATGCACCTAATATTTATTGTTTTGGAACTCATCAATATATTGAACATGGTTATTTAGGAGCTGACTTATTGAGAAAAGAAGGATTACCTCTTCACGCTTTGGTAGCCGAAAGACATACAGGAATAGGTTTTACTAAAGAAATCATTATTAAAGAAAAACTTCCACTTCCTCATCGAGATATGGTGCCTACTTCGTTAGAAGAACAAGTAATTTGTTATGCTGATAAATTTTTTTCAAAAAGTAAATTAGCCACTCCTTATGCTGTAGAAGAAATAAGAGAATATTTAAAAAAATATGGTCCTTCCCATGTAGAAAAATTCGATGAATGGCATGCTCGTTTTAAATAATGGATATTTTAAAATTTACGTGAGAAACCAACACTCAATAATTGTTTGAATTGAAGTTTAGCTCGTTGACCTTCCGCTAAAATAACAGTATTATCATAACGAGGATGTAAAGAAATTCGAGTAGAAAGAAAACGATTGATAACAAAATTACCCACTATCTCCCAATCAATTTCTACTTTTTTATAGTTGGTGTAAAATGTTAATTTTGAATCTATTTGGGTTTCATGATTAGGATTGTAGGATAAAACAGCATTTAATGAATTACCAAAATCAATAAGACGATTTTTACCTTTCTCAATACCAAATAAGTTTGGATTAACATTTAAAGTATCTTTGGCATAAATGTATTTTAATGAAATAGGTGAAAACATGAACGAAAACATTTTTTTGTACTTATAATCCATTCCAAAGTTGATATTTAACCTGATCGGAGTAAGAAAATTTGCTTTCATTTCGTTAGAACTAATTGATTGATAGTTCTTTAGAAATTGAGTAGCAAAATCAAGCGAACCACTATAAAACCAATTACCACTGGCTTTATATCCAAACTTACTGGTAATTTTTAATATATCTTCATTGATATTGATGTCGCGAAGAGCAGTAGTATCTTTAAATACGGAATAGAAGCCAATACGCCATTCAGCAGTATTATCCCATTGAATTTTTGATCTGTCATCATAGTTCCATTTTCCTGAAAGAATACTAAGAACAGCTAAGTTACTATTCCCGCCTTGATACCAGTTTTCTGAAATATAGTTTTCTGAAAATTGCAACAAAAATCTTCCTTCGTTCCTCCATGGACTTATTTTAAATTCGGGGATAGGAATTTTTTCACCAAAACGATTATAATATTTTTCTTTTTCTACAAATTCTACTTTTTCTATTGGTTTAACTTTTATAGAACGTTCATCTTTTACATAAGGATTTGATAATTCATAAAACATTTTTTTATATAGTCCAAGATTGGTACGAGTAATTTCATTACGAGCCTCTTGGCGTAAATTGAATAAAATTTCATCCGAAGAAAGTTTTTTTATTGATATATAGGCATTTTCTGATAGAGTTGTTGCTTTTTGTCCATAATAAAGAGTACGGAAATCGGTACTTAAATAAGTCCATTTAAAATTTAAAGGAAATCCCATGTAAACTAAATCAATAAAAAAGGGATTTGCCCAATAAAGTAAGGAGTCTAACTTATTTTTTAGAGTATAATGAAAATTATTGCTTTGAAAAGTATCTTTGGCATTTGTAAAATTTTCATATAAAAAGGAATCTTTTGATTGAGATTCGTTTGGTACTTTTATAACGGAATTAGAGACCTTAATTAATTTTTCTTTTTCCATTACATTCAATAAACTATCCAAATTAATAATTTCATTTTCTTTAATATTTACACTGTCAAGCTGATAAGATTGTGCAAAAATATTTTCATTGGCAAAAAATAATATGAGAAAAATAATTATTATTGAAAAATTACATTTCATAATTTTACAAAATTAAAATCAACTGTTTTCAAAATTGGAAGGCAAAGATTTATTTCCGGTTTTTGCTCCTAATTCTTTAATTTTTTCAGCAGTACGAATAATATTTCCTGAACCATCTCGTAATTTTCTCATAGCACTATCATAGGCATCAGCAGTACGGTCAATATTAGTTTTAATTTTCAACATATCTTCTGTAAACCCTACAAATTTATCATAAAGGGCTCCACTTAGCCGGGCAATTTCTTGAGCGTTTTTAGTTTGATTTTCCTGTTTCCAAATAGAAGCAATAGTACGTAAAGTAGCAAGCAAAGTAGTAGGGCTAACAATTACAATTTTCCTGTCCCAAGCATACGAAAATAGTTCATTATCATTCTGGACTGCCAAAGCAAACGAAGCTTCAATGGGTAAAAACATTAAAACAAAATCGGGAGTATTCAAATCTTGAGCATTTTGATAATTCTTTTCACTTAACAATTTTACCTGATTACGTAATGAATTGATATGCTCCCGTAAATAAACTGATCGTTTTTCATCAGTGTCCGCAGAAACGTATCTTTCATAAGCCACCAAAGAGACTTTGGAATCTATTATAATATGCTTATTGTCAGGCAAATGAACAATAACATCAGGACGCAATATAGAGGCATCAGCACCTTCAACAACTTCTTCTCTTTCATATTCTTGTCCTTTGGTTAAACCAGAACGTTCCAATACTCGTTCTAAGATTATTTCGCCCCAATTTCCTTGCTTTTTAACATCACCTTTCAGGGCTTTTGTCAGATTATTAGCTTCTTCGCTAACTCGTGTATTCAATTCGGCAAGTTTTCGGACTTCCTCACGTAAACTTATTTTATCGCGTAATTCTTTATCATAAGTTTCTTCTACTTTCTTTTCAAAAAGTTGAATTTTCTCTTTTAAAGGAGTTAATACTTCATTCAAATTTTTATAATTTGAATCCGCAAATTCCTCAGCACGTTCTTTTAATATTTTGTTGGCAATGTTTTCAAATTCAGTAGTCAACCGTTTTTGAAGTTCTTCCAATTCTTTTTTCTGATTTTCTAATTTTTCCTGTAAATGTTGTAGATCATTATTTAAAACAGCAATTTCAGCTTTTTGATTATTTGAAATTTCCAATAATTCATTTTTTTCTATTTCCAAGTGTTCACACTCCTCTGTTTTTAAACGGGAAGTTTCTTGGGCTATTTTATATTCTGTTTCAATATCTTTCTGTTGAGAATGTAATTTGGTAATTTTTCGTTCCGAAAATATAAATGCTAAAAAAAAGCCCACTATAAAAGCTAAAATGATAAAAAGTGCTTCCATAATTCTTAATTATTTATTCCTCACTTAAAATAAAAAGTAGCTGCTCAAAATTGAGCTATTTATTTACAAAGTTAACCAATTATTTTATAAAATTTTTACCAAACAAGTAATTAGAAGTTTTTTACTTTCAATAAATTTTTCTTTTGTTTAAAAAGAAAATTAATCTTATTTTAAAATAGTCGGAATTTTTTTTGATTCACTAAGTTTTTTTACTTTTGAAAAGTCAATAAGGTTTTTCAAAGAGTAAATACTTTCAATAAATTTTACAGTTTTTATGTCATTTCATAATGAAGTTGGAGCAACTGGCGAAAAACATGCTCAGGAATATTTAATTTCAAGAGGATATAAAATTCGACATACGAATTGGCACGTTCAAAAATATGAATTGGATATTGTGGCAGAAAAAGATGGTTTATTGGTAATAGTAGAAGTAAAAACTCGTTCAACTGAAAATTTCGAACATCCCCAGGAAGCCATTACAAAGAAAAAAATACGAAATATAATAAATGCCACTCAAGAATATATTTTAAAATTCGATTGGAAAGGCGAAACTCGCTTTGATGTCATTTCTGTAATTCCACAAAAAAATGGATTTCGTATTGAGCATATTGAAGATGCTTTTCTTTCTCCTATTAGCTAAGCCAAAACAGTATGTTGTAAAAGTATTTTGAAACCGATTCCAATCAAAATAATTCCACCAAGAATTTCTACATTTACATGAAAACGTTTCCCAAAACGTACTCCAATATACATGCCTAATATACTCATTAAGAAACTAATGGTTCCAATAATTGTAATTGCTTTCCAAACCATCAATGGATAGGGGACAAAAATAATTCCAGTAGCCAATGCATCAATGCTGGTAGCCAATGATAAGGTTAAAAGTTTCATCCAGTGAAAAGGATGAGCTTCTCCTTCATCTTTTTCTGAAGAGTGCTTTTTTATTCCTTCCAACAACATTTTTCCTCCTATTAATGCCAGCAACACAAAAGCTAACCAATGATCACTATCTTTAATGACTGTAATAAACTTCAATCCAGCAAAATAACCAATTAAAGGCATCGCTGCTTGAAAAAAACCAAACAAGAAAGCCATTAATAAAGTGGATGAAAAATAAAATTTTTTTACTGCAATTCCTTTACTGATAGAAACTGCAAAACAATCCATTGCTAACCCAAAAGCAATTAGAATAATAGAAACAATATCCATAATCTAAATTAAAAAAGGTAAGAAGTGAGTATTCTTTTCTTCTTACCTTTTATTGAAAAAATTAATTATAGCATTTTTTTGATTTGTTCGTAAATGTTTTGAGGGGTAAAACCAAGTTTTTCGTCCAATACTTTATATGGAGCTGAAAAACCAAAACTTTCCATTCCAAAAATTTTTCCATTATTTCCTACCAAACCTTGAAGTGTTACTGGGAGTCCTGCTGTAAGACCAAAAATTTTACTATTGGGTGGTAAAACTCTTTCCTGATAGGTAATTGGTTGTAAGCGGAACAAACCTTCAGAAGGTACGGACACTAAACGTACTTTAATACCATCCTTCCGAAGTAATACTGCTGCTTCAGCTAAGGTAGAAACTTCAGAACCTGAAGCTACAAGAATAATCTCTGGATTCCCATCACATTGAACTACATAAGCTCCCCTGCTTGCTTGTTCAGCTTCTTTTCTGCGATTTTCAATAGCTGGAAGGCTCACAATATCTTGGCGTGAAAAGATTAAAGCAGTTGGACATTTGGTATTTTCCAAAGCCAATTTCCATACTACTGTCGTTTCCTCTGCATCGGCAGGGCGAAGCACCAACATCGAATTATTTCCACTGTGATTTTTCAATTTTTCCATCAAGCGAATTTGTGCTTCCTGTTCCACAGGTTGATGCGTAGGACCATCTTCTCCAACACGAAATGCATCGTGTGTCCAGATAAATTTAACAGGTTGTTCCATCAAAGCAGCCATACGTACTACTGGTTTCATATAATCGGAAAAGACAAAGAAAGTTCCACAAGCTGGAATGACGCCTCCATGTAAACTCATTCCAACACAAAGAGCAGCCATGGTGAGTTCAGAAACACCTACCTGTAAAAACGCACCTGAAAAATCATTTTTTGCAAAAGCTTTGGTTTGCTTCAAGAATCCATCAGTTTTATCAGAATTGGACAAATCAGCACTTGCTACAATCATATTTTCAACCTGTTTTGCCAATTCAGCTAATACCACTGAAGAAGCAGCACGAGTAGATTTGTTAGGGGTTTGAACAATAGCATCCCACTTTACAGGTGGAATTTCACTGGAGAAGAAAAATTTTAACTTTTCAGCCAATTGAGGATTTTCTTTTGCCCAAGAATTTTTAATGGCTTGTTTTTTTGAAACAATTTCTTTTAATTCTTCTGCACGTTTAGCATATAAAGTTTTTGTTTCTTCAAAAATAACAAAAGGATTAGCAGGATCTCCTCCGAGATGTTTTATTGTTTCTTCGAAAGAACCCCCTGCTTCACTGATAGGCATACCGTGAGTAGATACTTGATTTTCAAAACTTGAACCATCTGCCTTTTTTATTCCTTTTCCCATAATAGTTTTTCCGATAATTAACGTAGGTCGTTCCTTCTCGGCTTTGGCTTCTGTCAAAGCTTTTCGAATTTGTGCTGCATCATTGCCATCGATAGTGATCACCTTCCAGCCCCAAGCTTCATATTTTTGAGCAGTATTTTCACTCGTAACCACTTTGGTTTCGGTAGAAAGTTGAATATTATTTGAATCATAGAACATAATCAAATTATCCAATCCTAAATGACCAGCAATACGTCCAGCACCCTGTGAAATTTCTTCCTCAATGCCTCCATCAGATATAAACGTATAAATGGTATGATCCATTACTTCACCAAAACGAGCTTTTAAAAATTTTGCTGCTATGGCTGCTCCTACAGCATATGTATGTCCTTGCCCAAGCGGACCAGAAGTATTTTCAATTCCTCTTTTTATATCCAGTTCAGGGTGTCCCGGGGTAGGACTTCCCCATTGTCTGAATTGTTTTAATTCGTCTAATGTAAATTTTCCAGAAAAAGCAAGTACTGCATATAACATCGTTGACATGTGCCCTGGATCAAGAAAAAAACGATCGCGTCCTTCCCAAAAAGGATTTTCTGGATCATATTCAAGAAATTCAGAATAAAGCACATTCATAAAATCGGCACCTCCCATGGCGCCTCCAGGATGTCCTGATTTTGCTTTTTCTACCATTGCTGCTGCCAAAATACGAATGTTGTCAGCCGCCCGATTTAAAGTTTCAATTGAATTCATAAAAATATAGTTTTGTTGTTTTTATTCAATATATTCATTTTTAAGTTATTAGAAATGATACCCAACAGTATAGTTAAATCCAACATTAGAAGTATTGTTTTTACCAAAACCTGGAATATACCATGGAGAAACTTCTGTTGAAGTATTTTGTTTGAACAAGTTTTTGCTTCGAATGTTCCACCCTAAATATACGTTTTTAAATACTTCCACTTGAATTCCAAAAACAATTTCATACCAGACTTTAGAAGCTGATTGACGCTCATAATTTAATGTACTTTCTCCACCCCAATAATCGTCTGTAATAGTAATATTGGTCACATCATACTTAAAATTTGACCATCCAACTCGAATTCCACCTAACAATTTGTTATTACTTGGTTCAGCTTCTTTTTTTTGTCTTAATAAATTAAAATCTATACCTGCACGTTGATAAATTCCATTAGCTTTGTAATAAATCTCTTGTGAAGAAGTTTTATTAATTCCATCAATGCCTATTTCATAAACGGGTAAAAAAATATCCTTTAAATTTATTTGTACATTTCCTACCGCTGAGAAATTTTGTGAACTGGATAAAGAGGATTGAATAGGAGAAACAACATCAAAATTCAACATAATTCCATTCCACCACTTAATTTTAGGTAAATTTTCTTTTTTATTTTGAGAAAAAACATTCATATAACTAAAAAAGAAAATCAAAAAACTAATAATGAAATATTTGCAAATTTTCAACATCAAGAGTTGTTATGTCTGATTCAACAATTGTCAGGGAATCAATAAAGTGTGAAGTAGCATAAACAGTGTCAATAATGTGAGTGATAATACTTCCACATTCAAATGAGAGGTACTGTAAATGATTGGTATAATGTATTGTTATGGTATCTAACTCATCATTCAAAATTAATAGAAACTTTGATTCCTTTGAAAATTTATTTAAGGGCAATTTAATTGATGAAATATTTTTTGAATTGTTATATAAAACCGAGTCAATTAATTGTCCTAAAGAATCGATGCCAACGATTGTCAAGCTATCCACAGATAAGGAAGAATTGACATATTTTTGTGTATTGCTATTAAAATTACGAGTATAAAAACTCATTTTTAATTTAACATTCTTTTCTTCCCTGCAAAATTCATCAGTGGTGGAACAAGAATTTCCGATGCTCCATAAAATTAACATCCAGCAAATACGTAAACTATATTTTTGGAGATAACTCATTTTATTCATTAATTTTCGATACAAATATACATATTCACTGGCAAATTAACGAAAACCTTTCTTTATTTTGTATTTTGCTTTGATAGTCAATTACACCAACTTGTTTTCAAAAAAGAAAAATGATTTTCATAAATCTTTTAAAAAATTGTTTTTTAGAGAATGATTTTGCTGAAAATGGTAAAAGAAAAGTAATTAATCTTGTCTAAGCTGAAAAACGGACGAAGTTCAAGGTATGTAGTGCGAAAAAACGAAAATTTTTTATGGAGGCGGATACTTAATACCTTTGTTGATTAACATTAAAAATTTTTTCTGACATAAATTTGTAATTTGTGCCATTATTTTTTACCTTCCGTATCCGCAGATTACAAATCTACGTAAAACTTAGCAAGTGAAGAATCAGCGCAAGCTCACTATTAAAACAAAATACAATCGTATATTATTTGATGTCAAAGGTCGTTGTTTCCTTTATTTAATTTTGATTCTGGTTGCAAGTTGGTATACCTATTTTCTAATAATCGTTAGTGTAAATTTTACCTAATGACAAATTTGGATTTATTAAGTGCTTTCAAGTAATAAATGTCAGAATTAATTATTCCAAAACTTGAGAGTTAAAATTCAAAATTCGAATCGATCTTTATGAGCCCATAATCCCAGGGCTGGGTTAGAAATAAAATAAATTTTTTCGCCATTGGGTAGGGTGTTATATCCGTCTTTTAGCTCATTGAAATAAAGGTTTTTCATCATTTCATCAATATCTGCCCATTGAAAACCGACGCTTTCAATTTCCTCTTTTGACAGATTTTCGGGGTTCTTTCCGGGACAGTAGGTAATAGTAAACCGCCCTTCTGACGAGCCATGAATCAAATGAGCTGCAGCACTTAAATTATTCCGTAATTCTTCGTTTTCAGCTATGGCTTTCAAGGTAGCGGAAGTTCCATGATAGCCATATTTTCTGATAAGGCGGTCAATCTCTTTGTCCTCTCCAAATTCTTTTAAGGCGGGTGCCAAAACAATAAGTTCCCCACCATCGGCAATAGCCATGCGGGTGCGATAGATAGATTTATTTCCCAGCCACGTGCTTTTAAATTCGGTAGGGTCGAGCCAAACAAGGATTTTTTTCAGGGGTTCTTCGACCATTTCGAAATTCACTTCAAGAGACAACTTTGCTGCTTCATCGAATACATCCACATCGTCACCTACAAAAAGTCCGTAAGTCTGCTGCTTGCCTTCCTTGTTTATGCCAACAACTGTCAGTATATAAACAATAGGCAGCTGATTGGCAAAATTTTTTGAGGCATAGTTAAACAGTTTCCTTACCGGGGTATCTGTGCGCCCCATCATGCGTTCCATCCCATAAACGGCACCGACAAAATGGCTTTTGTTAATTCCTTCGATACCACCTGTGCCTACAAAAATGTTCTTGTTGTAATTGGCCATACCGACCACTTCGTGTGGAACCACCTGACCTATGGAAAGAATCAGGTCAAAATTACCTTCCACCAGCAATTTATTTACCTGTGCCGGCCAAGAAAAATCTACCTTCCCTTCGGAAACTTCTTTTACATATTCTGCTGGGACCTCTCCCAATGTGATTACATCGTGACGCCAATCGTGAACACGAAACAAATTTCGTGGTGTTTTTCCAAACATGTGCGAAATTTGTTCATCTGTCATAGGAGTGTGTGTGCCTAATGCCGGGAGTATATCGGTAAGTGTGTTGCCGTAATATTCCCAAACCATTTCGGTGAGTTCTCCCGCCCGACTTGGCAAACGTGTATAATCGGGAGGAATGGCAAGAATTTTATGCTTTCTGCCTAATTTGTCTAATGCTGCAATGAGGCTTTTTTTCAAGTCCTCGTGTGAGAGATTGTGTTGAGAAGAGCCGTTTTGGTAGTAAATCATTGTTCCTCGAAAATACAAACTCACAGCATAACCTTACATTATGCTGTGAGTATCTTAAAAAAATTATACCTGATAGGTGGAAGAAGCAGTATCCCCTCCGTGTCCTGTCCAATTTGTATGGAAAAATTCGCCACGAGGTCTGTCTATTCTTTCATATTGATGTGCACCAAAATAATCGCGTTGAGCTTGCAGCAAATTAGCCGGTAATCGTTCGCAGCGAAAACCATCGAAGTAGCATAATGCCGATGCAAGTGCCGGAATAGGGATACCGTTTTCAAGTGCTGCTGTACATACGCTGCGCCAGCTTTCTTGTGCCGATTGTACAGCATTTTTGAAGAAAGGATCAAGCAGCAGATTTTCAAGAGAAGGATTTTTGTCAAATGCTTTTTTAATATCGCCCAGAAATGCTGACCGGATGATGCACCCTCCCCGCCACATTAAGGCTATACCTCCATAATTTAAATTCCAGTTGTATTCTTTGGCTGCCTCTCTCATCAAATCATATCCTTGTGCGTAGGAAATAATTTTTGCGGCATACAATGCTTCTTCCAGATCATTAATAAATCGTTGTTTGTCACCTTTGAAATGAGGTTTTGTGCCGGAAATTGTTTTTGATGCCTTCACACGCAAATCTTTTTGGGCTGATAGACAGCGGGCGAATACTGATTCGCCGATCAATGTCAATGGAATTCCCAGGTCAAGAGCAGTGTTTACTGTCCATTTTCCTGTACCTTTCTGACCTGCAGTATCCAAAATTTTTTCTACCAGTGGTGTGCCATCCGAATCTTTAAAAGCCAAAATATCTGCTGTAATTTCAATCAGGTAGGAATTGAGTTTTCCGGTATTCCATTTTTTAAATACTTCGTGTTGTTCATCAGTCGTCAAACCGAGTAACTCTTTCATCAGATGGTATGCCTCGTTAATGATTTGCATGTCACCATATTCAATGCCATTATGTACCATTTTCACGAAATGTCCTGCCCCATCTTCACCAACCCAGTCGCAGCATGGTGTGCCGTCATCGACTTTGGCTGCCACAGCCTGGAAAATATCTTTTACGTGAGGCCATGCGGCAGGAGAACCTCCGGGCATCATGGAAGGACCGCGCAATGCGCCTTCTTCGCCTCCCGAGACACCGGTACCGATATATAATAATCCTTTACTTTCAACATAGTTGGTACGGCGACGAGTGTCCATAAAGTAACTGTTTCCACCATCGATGATAATATCACCGGGTTCGAGCAGGGGAATTAGTTTTTCTATAAAATCATCTACCGGCTGTCCTGCTTTTACCATTAACATTACTTTGCGTGGCCGGCTCAACGAAGCCACCAGTTCTTCGAGTGAATGTGTCCCGATAATGTTTTTACCCTTGGCTCTACCATTGATAAATTCGTCGACTTTCGAAACTGTTCGGTTAAAAACAGCTACCGTAAAGCCTTTACTTTCCATGTTCAGCACCAAATTCTCACCCATGACGGCAAGACCTATCAGTCCAATATCTGCTAATTTTTTCATATTTTTCTAAATTTTTATATGTTTATCGTTTTACTCGTGCATTTCCTTCCCATATGTTCCAAATCATTTCCTCGTCAGCAGGTTGTGCATAATCAGTAAGGAATGTTGTTGCTAATGCGCCGCATGCCCATGCAAACTGAATCCATTGTTCTGCTGGCCATTCTTTTAGGATACTATAGAGCAAGCCACCTACAAAGCCGTCACCTCCGCCTATACGATCCAACACATTGATTTTTCTTGGTCTAATAATGTGCCACTTGTCATTTTCATAAACAATGGCGCCCCAGAGATGTTCATTTGCACTGACTACTTCTCGCAATGTATTGGCAAAAACAGAAGCGTTGGGGTAGGTTTTATGGGCATTTTTGATCATTTCTTTAAATGCATCTAATTGAGCATCAATATCCTCGCCTCCTGGTTGAGGTCCTTTAATATCAAGACAAAGTTGAAAATCTTCTTCGTTTCCAATGAGAATATCCGACAGCGAAGCAATTTCTTTGAATATAGCTGAAAGTTCGGTTTCGCGTCCTTTCCAGAATGAAGCCCGGTAATTGAGATCAAAAGAAATCAGCGTGCCGTGTTTTTTTGCAAAACGAGCGATCTCAAGACAAAAATTGCCTGTGTCGGGTGAAAGCGCAGCAATTAATCCCGAGAGATGAACAATTTGAACACCTTCCTGAGTGAAAATTCGTTCCAGATCGAAATCTTTCACATGTAGTGTTCTTCCTACTTCTCCTGCGCGATCATTATGTACCCGCGGCCCTCTTAATCCGAATCCGCTGTCGGCAATATTAAATTGATGGCGATAGCCCCATGGGCCTCCCTGAGGAACTTCGGGACCTTCGAAATCCATATTTCTCCGACGAAGGTCGGCTTTAATAAACTTGGCAATGGGACTGTCTTTTACGAATGTGGTCAATATTTTTACCGGGAGTCCCAGATAGGATGAAATGCTCGCAACATTTGTTTCGGCGCTGGTAGCCTGCATCTCGAAGAGTGTACTGCAATGAACGGGTTGGGCATTCACGGGTGTAATCCGTACGCCCATACTTGTCGGAACAAGTAAAGAATATTTACAATCTTTTTTTAATAATAATGACATAACTTTATTTTTTTAGATACAAAATGCATCAAAACCGCCGTCAACTACGGCAACTGTACCGGTTACAAATTTAGAAGCATCGCTTACCAAATAGTGTAATGTTCCGTGTAAATCTTCGGGAACCCCGAATCGCCTAAATGGCGTATGCTGAATAATAGCTTTTCCTCTGTCTGAATATGAACCATCTGGATTGGTCAAAAGCGTTCGGTTTTGCTCTGTAATAAAGAACCCTGGAGCGATTGCATTTACCCTGAAATTTTCTCCGAATTTTATTGCCAATTCACCTGCCAGGTATTTGGTGAAATTGGTTACCGCTGCTTTTGCTGCCGCATAACCTACTACACGGGTCAAGGGTCTAAGAGCAGCTTCCGATGAAATATTGATGATATTTCCCTGCTTATTGGCAACCATAATTTTGGCAAAAATGATGGTGGGTATTACTGTTCCCATCAGATTTAAATCCACAACTTTACGAAAATCGTCCATTTTCAGATCAAAAATAGTACCTTCTGGACTAATAATCGCACCGGGCATGTTTCCGCCTGCTGCATTTATTAACACATCAATCCGACCGTATTTTGCCACAATATCTTCTGCATTTTGCGTAAGTATGGCCTCATTGGTGACATCAGTTTGAAGGAAAATGGCCTCTCCTCCTTTCGATTTTACTCGGTCGATCAGTTCATCGCCTTTTTGCTTATTGCGAGCAAGAACAGCCATTTTTGCTCCGTGAGCTGCCAGATACTCTACCATCGATGCTCCTAAAACACCGGTTCCTCCTGTAATTGCTATAACTTTGTTTTGAATGTTGAATAATTCGTACATAGTTTTTCATTAAAAATATTTATTTAAATTTCTTTGATTTTCAGGCTCAATTTTTTAAAAGCTATTTTTCATTAAGCTTTAGACTGATTTTTTATAGTATGATTGTGTACGTGCACAAAAGTATAAATATTCTCTGTATTACGGGAATATAAGGATATAAATATTGTTAATAAAAATAAAATTAATTATTTTATTTCTAAGGCTTTTTAAAAATAGGTATTTTCTACCTTCCTCGAATTTAGTTCAAAGAATAATAAAAAAATCATATATCTGATAAAGTAAGATCTTTAGAGTTTGTTATATAAAAAATTTTCACTTATTTTAATCGTAAGAATTCCCCGATGCTTGCGTCAGGGTAGCTTTTGTTTTTATTTTTTTAGAAATTCCGGTGGCGAAGCCATAAAATTGGCGTAATACCTCGCTGCTTGCGGCGAGGATAGTCAATTTTAAGGAATTTCTTTATTTAAATGAATAATGTCGAGACACCATTCAAAATTTTCAGAGGAATCGTTAAGCTTCGTAAATTTGATTACCGGTTTTGTAAAACTTCCTCTTTTTCTCAAATTTAGATTAATTTCCATAAAAATTTTCAACCATTTTAGTTCTTTATTATTGTTTTCTTTATTAGGTTATTTTCCGTAAATATTTTTACAATATATATTCCGCTCTTCAGGTTTGACAAATCGATTTGAGAACCTGGCATATTTAAGCTTTTTACTAATAATCCTGACACGTTGTAAATTTCTACTTTCGTCACTTTGTTATTTGAGTTGATATTCAATCGAGTTGAAACCGGATTGGGATAAAGCTCTACCGAAAGTTTTTGGTCATGAATCTTTTCAACAATAGATATTGGATTATAAACTGTACTTATGTAGAACAAATAGCTTGATCCGCTTCCTTTTAAAATAGTATGAGTTCCGGCAGGAAGTGTTGTGATGGTAACTATACCGCCAGATAACGAAGGATTATATATTTCCCCATCAATTTTAATGGTGCCGGTATAATCAGGATTGAATACCAGCGTTAATGTAGCTTCCGAAGTAGTTGTAAAGCTGATATTGGTACTCGATTCCATTTTAAGACACTGAGTTAAAGTCAAGCCTTGATAAATTACAGTTCCATAATTTGTTGACAGATTACCTGTAATGGAATAAAAAGTACTATTTTTCCCATCGGTTGTAAAATTATGAACCATTGCACCAGTTGAACCAGAACCATTGGTAACAGTAATAATACCAGAAATACTAACAGGATTTCCTAAAGTTCCGGATGTTGTAACAGTATAGGAAACTGTTGCTGTTGGCGTGCCGTAAATAGTGATTGTTTTGGTAGAAGCATCTTTTACATAATTAATTCCTGAAGCAGGCAATCCTGTAACTGAAGCATCAGTTGCGTCGCCACCCCAAGTGAAAACAATATTACTAATGGCATTCCCTAAAATTACGGTTTGATTGGCCTCACCTGTTACAACAAGTGTTTGTGAACTACTTGAAGAACTACTTTCACCCTGAACAGCTACTAAACTTGTACTATAATTTGTAAGAGCCGATTTCAACCCGGTATTTACATCATATGATGCGTCATCTACAGCATTATTAAATGTCCATTTCAAATCGCCACCATTAACTCGTCCGGCGTATTGCATTACTTTTTCTTTTGCTTGTTCTGGGGTATCTGCTGTATATTGGTACATGACGGACGCATCTGTATCAAAATTATTATAGGTATTTGAACCTTGTTTTGTTTTCACTGTCGAAGGAACAGTTTCACTTCTTGAGGCAGCCACATACGCATCGAAATCGACAGTTGAATTAGCAAAATCGGAGCTTCCATAAGCAACAAAACGATTTTGACCGGTCATGTGGTTATTGTATGCCTTGATAATGCCACCGTCTTCACCCGAAAAAGTACCACTTGACTGATAGATATCAGTACCTTGCTTGGAAATCAGCATCGGATATTTGCAATTGCGGAAATAATTTCCTTCTACAAATACAGAGGCACCTGTGGTTGAGCCAACACCGTATTTTGCATTTCCATCGTAATAATTATTATAAACATGGGTAGAATAATAGCGAACGCGAGGATGGCGAGAATCTGAATGATCGTACCAATTGTGATGATAAGTTGCATAAAGTCCTGAAGTGGTTCCTTCTCCCAGACCTAACAAATTGCATTTTCCACAATCCCAAAAATGGTTGTAAGAAAAAGTAACATAAGTAGATTTTTTACAGTCAAGTGCTCCGTCTCCTTTAATTTGATCGGCATCGCTGCCGGCTTCACCATAGAAAAAGTCGCAATTATGCACCCAGATATAATCATTATTTTGTTGTAAGCTGACATTATCTCCTTCATCGCTGTCGCAATTCATAAAACCAAGATTTCTGACTTCGATGTTAGAAGCATTTTTTATACGTAATCCCCAACCATCAGCTACTGCATCTTCTCCGATGCCTTCAACAGTGATATAACTTGAAGCATTATTGTTGTTCTCGATTACAATATCACCATTCAACATATAATTAAGGTCGGTAATTTGTCCAATCAATCGAACCGATAAAGGACGGGTATCTTTCCCTTTTTTAAAACCATCTAGAATAGTTTGCAAGCCTACACAAGGATTGGAGCTGGCACCAGTTACAGTCATGGATACCGAATTTTTATTACTTTCGGTAATATAGAGAATTACTGCGTTATCTTTCAAAGTTCCATCGCTTTTGTAGGCACCTGGTACACGACCATTTTTGAAAGCAAAACCGCTTCTGTCGTGTGATTTCACTGTTATAGAATTAACAATGGCGCCTTCACTTTCAACACCATTGATGACAGGTTTTACCATAAAACTGTAGGTCCCCTCTTTTAATCCAGGAATATCAGCTCTCCAATAATCCACATATTTTCTAATTAATTGACTGTCAATTTTTTTATTCGTAATACCTTCCCCTGAGTAATATACATTGTAACTATTAACAGACCCAGAAGCACTCCATTTGATGTACGCTGACTCCAGCCAACCATTTGTTTCAAAAATCTCAATTGATTGAGAAAATGCTGAAAATGAAATGAAAATAAAGAAGTTTAAGAAGAGAAAAACAGTTTTTTTCATTCGAAAATAATTTTATTAAATTAAACAGTATTAGTATTTTAAAAAAAGATAAAAAATTAAAAATTCGCTTTCCTACTCAAAATACCTGGGTTTATGCTGATCTGTTTGAAGTCAGTTTTATTGCTTTAAATTTCGTCAACTTTTGCCTTTAAAACCTTATCAATTTTTCAACCTTCATAACATTGAAATTTTCTTTTTTTATAACCTTATTAATTTATTTAGGTAAATTGATATTCCTCTCCAATTTACATTTTCACTCGTTTTTTAATAAGGTAATAAGGTTTGACTGATTTGTTTGCCAATAAGTCATCAAGGTTTTAAGAATAATAAAGTTCTTTTATTAACTTGTGTCGTATTTATTCAACAATGTAAAATCTACTTTTCTTCTTGTTCAAATTAATGAATTTTATTCCTCTACAAGCAACAAAATAGATTTCGAAAACATACCATCTTTTCCTTAAACTTTTAAGCAAAAAATCCAATACCTCATAATGCTGCCATAATAAATATTTTTATTTGTGTTTGTGATACTAAAATATTATGGTTTTGTATTCAAAATATTAATTTGTTAAATAGGTACTTAATTAAAAGCCGTCTTACATTTTTAAGACGGCTTCTTAAATACTATTAATTTCAATTCATTAAGTTATAATTATTTAATGAATTTTAAAGTATTTGCTGTACCTTTTTCGCGAACAATATATATCCCTTCGGGAAGTTGAGAAGTAGCTATTTTTGCTTCTGATGAGCTGATAATTTTTTTTCCAGTTATATTATAAACTTCAAGAGATAACCCATTATTATTGATAATTTCTAAGCCATTATAAGAAACAAAAGTGCCTTTTTTAGGAGTATTTATAAAATCAACAATATCAATTGCTGAAGTTACATCCAATAAATAAATATTTACACCACTTCTAACTGAATATAAATACAATGTAGCAGGTCCACCAGTATAATGAAAAGTTTCATACGGAACAGTGTTTTTGTTATCATCGCTGTAAGTACCAGGAGCATCAAATGAAGAAATTGAATCAGTTCCATTAGTAAGCAATAATCTTCTATTTTCACTACTACTTGACGAGAGACAACATACCGATATATCGCCAGGACCTGTTACTTGAAATACCAGCGCACGGGTGGTAGGCATATACCGATTATCTCCAGGTTGTATGTCAGGTATACCTGATCCACCTAATTTCAAACGCTGGGTAAAAGAATAGGTTCCGTGTTTTTTAGTATTCGCATCAATTACTACTGTTGCATCAGTAGTAGCCATAATTTTCAATCCATCTACTATCGTAGTGGACGAGAATGTTATACTGGTCGAGGATTCTGGTATAGGGAATTTTTCTGTATCACTAAAATTCCATGTTTTTTGTGCATACATCATGGTAGCACCGGCCAACAAAATGGCACTTAGTAAAGCTTTTTTCATAATCGTAAAATTTTAAATTGTTAATAATATGAATTATTTTTTCAGTAACAAAGTTATATCTTAAAAAATAAAGCATTGTGGAAAAATTATCATAAAAGGTGTAATTTTTATCATTCTATATAAATCAGTAAAATAATTTTTTGAAAATTTGTAATTCTGACGATAAGCAATTTTTTCCCAAAATTGTGATAAAATATAGTCTGATAAAAAAACGATTTTTAGTTTATTTTAATAACCCTCAGATAAAAAATGAACACAAAAAAATCTCTGCAAACAATTCGTTTACAGAGATTTTCATTTGAAAGTATGAACTATTTAAACTTCTTCAAAGTCCACATCTGTTACATCGCCTTCTTGATTACTGCCTCCCTGACCCTGTGGACCGGCTTCACCTGTATAACCTGCTCCTTGACTTGCCTGCTGTTGTGCATTGTACATTTCCTGGCTGGCTGCTTGAAAAGCAGTATTTAACTCGTGAGTAGCTTTATCAATTTCTTCTAAGTTCTGCGACTTATAAGCTTCTTTCAGTCGGTTCAAAGCAGCGTCAATCGGAGCTCTTTTATCTGCTGGAATTTTATCTCCAAATTCATTTAATTGTTTTTCAGTCTGGAAGATTAAACTGTCAGCATGATTCAACTTATCAATTCGTTCTTTTTCTCTCGCATCAGCTTCAGCGTTAGCAGCAGCCTCTTCTTTCATTCGCTTGATTTCGGCATCCGTTAACCCTGAAGAAGCTTCTATACGAATGCTTTGTTCTTTACCTGTTGCTTTGTCTTTAGCCGATACATGAAGAATTCCATTGGCATCAATGTCGAATGTTACTTCAATTTGAGGAACTCCACGTGGAGCTGGCATAATACCATCCAAATGGAAACGTCCTAATGATTTATTTTGTGAAGCCAATGGTCGTTCTCCTTGCAGTACATGAATCTCCACAGAAGGTTGATTATCGGCTGCCGTAGTAAAGATTTCTGATTTACGTGTAGGAATAGTTGTATTGGCTTCTATTAATTTTGTCATAACCCCACCCAATGTTTCAATACCCAATGAAAGAGGCGTAACATCGAGCAACAATACATCTTTTACTTCACCTGCCAATACACCACCTTGAATAGCTGCACCAATAGCAACTACTTCATCCGGATTGACGCCTTTTGAAGGAGCTTTGCCAAAGAATTTTTCTACTGCTTGCTGAATGGCAGGAATACGAGTTGAACCACCTACCAAAATCACTTCATTAATGTCATTTACTGTTAAACCTGCTTTTTGAAGAGCACTTCGACAAGGTTCAATGGTTCTTTGAATGAGATCATCAATTAATTGTTCAAATTTTGCACGTGTCAAAGTACGCACGAGGTGACGAGGAATTCCATCTACAGGCATAATATAAGGTAAATTAATTTCTGTAGAAGTAGCGGTAGACAATTCAATCTTTGCTTTTTCTGCAGCTTCTTTTAATCGCTGCAAAGCCATTGGATCTTTGCTTAAATCAACACCGCTGTTTTCATTTTTAAATTCCTGAACCAACCATTCAATAATACGTTGATCGAAATCATCTCCTCCCAAATGTGTATCACCATCTGTGGCTTTTACTTCGAAAACACCATCACCTAATTCCAGAATAGATACATCATGAGTACCTCCTCCGCAATCGAATACAACAATTTTCATTTCACGATTCGTCTTATCCAAACCATAAGCCAAAGCCGAAGCGGTAGGCTCATTGATGATACGACGCACATTCAGTCCTGCAATTTCTCCTGCCTCTTTTGTTGCTTTACGTTGTGCATCATTAAAATAGGCAGGAACGGTAATAATAGCATCAGTTACTTGCGTGCCTAAGTAATCTTCAGCAGTTTGCTTCATTTTTTGAAGAATAATAGCTGAAATTTCTTGTGGAGAATATAAATGTCCATCAATATCCACTTTTGGTAAATTGTTTTCTCCTCTTACCACTTTAAATGGCACGCGTGCTGCCTCGGCTGTTACTTCATCGTAAGTACGCCCCATAAAACGCTTGATGGAATATACTGTTCTTGTTGGATTAATAATAGCTTGACGTTTTGCTGGATCACCCACCTTTCGTTCTCCATTTTCCAAGAAAGCAACTACCGACGGAGTGGTTCGTTTCCCTTCATTATTCGGTATAACAACTGGTTGATTTGCTTCCATTACAGCCACACAAGAGTTGGTGGTTCCTAAGTCTATCCCAATAATTTTTCCCATAACTTTATTTTTATGATGATTATTTAATATTTTTTACTTTTTCATTCTTTACTTTGCAAAGGTTGTGCCATCTGGTTAATTGTCATTAATAATAATATTTTTTTAAGAGAGAAACTTAAAAAACGAAGAAATGTGAATAAAAATACTGACAAAAATGCAGAAAATATGCTATTGTGCCAGAAAAGAAATATTTTAGCACTTATTTTGATAACTGAGTACAAATAATTCATCTACCCATATCAAAATAAAAGGTCAATTTTTATTTTTTGTCTTTTAAAATAAAATTATAACTTTGGAGCTGCAAATAAAAATAAAAATAAATTAATACCTATTTAATTTAATTGCTATGATTGCAACAGAAACAAAAATTGTTAATTCTGAAATCATAAAAGAAATTGAAGAAAAAATTGAAAATGTTTATTCTTATTTAAATAAGCAAAAGGAGTATGTAAACAGTTTGAATGTTTTTCCTGTGCCAGATGGTGATACAGGGCTCAACATGGTATTAACTATTCAAGGAGCTATTGCGGCTTTAAGAAGTAATAATGGTTATAGTTCGATGACACCAGGCAAATTTTTAAAAAATTTTGCGGAAAATATGCTACTCAATAGTCGGGGCTGTTCAGGAGTAATTTTGTCATTATTTGCTCAAGGTTTTACCCAGGTAACGGAAAATAATGATTTTTCGAAAGAAAACATTTACAAAGCAATTGAAAATGGTTACCGAAATGCTTATGAAGGTACAGAAAATCCTAAGGAAGGAACAATGCTTACCATTATGAAAGCTCTAAAAGAGAAGTATTATGAGCTTATGCAAACAGAAGATGATCCTGTAGCCATTATTAATAATACTTTACCTTATTTACGAGAAGTACTTGATAAGACTCCTGACATGCTCCCTGTTCTAAAACAAGCTGGAGTTGTTGATTCAGGAGCTGCAGGATTTATCATTTTACTGGAAGGAATTAATAAAGAATTAAATCATCATAATAATTTTAATAATATTTCAGTTCCTATTTTACTTAATCTAGGTAAAACTACCAGAAAGCTTTTAAACAAACGTCTTTCCAAATTTAAGAAAAGTTCCTATTTTCCCTTAATATTGAACATTAATACCACTAAAATTCATAATTTGAGATTAAGGGAAGTGCTTCAGAATGCAAGAAATCTTTTAAGTAACAACCTCCACCATAATGGTAAAAATACTTTACAGGAACAAATTATTAATGATTTGCAACAAATAGATGAATCATGGAATCCTGACATTAAATATAAATTTTGTACTGAATTTGTGTTGGAGACCGATGTTATTTCTTCGAAAGAAGAATTAAAAGATAAATTAAAAGATTATGGTGACAGCCTTATCATTGTAAATAGTGACAATAAATACAAAGTTCATATTCATACCAACAAGCCAAATGATATTTTTTCTGATATGTCCAAATTTGGTGAATTGCTTTTTACTAAAGTGGATGACATGAAAAAACAACATCGGAATTTTATCAGCGACAATATTATTGATTATGAAAGGGATAAGAGTATCTTTTGTATTGTTTCAGGAAAAGGTTTTGCTGAAATTCTTCAAAATATGGGAGCTGATGATATTCTGTGTTATGGCAAAAACAAACCTTCTGTAAATCAATTGGTAAAAAGTTTAAACAATCTGAAAGCGAAAAATATTATTGTTGCAGCTGATGATAGTGATATTTTGATGGCACTTAAATATGCTGTAACTTTGTGCAAATCAAATGTTTTGATTGTAGAATCTGATAATCCCATTTCTTTGATCAGTATAATGGTAAACATCTCGAAAGATTATGATGTCCATACCATTTTTGATACGGCAATGAACAGTCTTCACGACATACGTTTTTGTGCCATTGCAAAGTCCACACGTGACATAATTGCAGAAGGAGGGATACCAGTAAAGAAAAATGATTTTTTTGCTGTTTATAAGAAAAAAATTATTCTGGCAAATAAAAATTTAGAGCCTCTCATTGTTGAAATAATTCAGCAATTAGCCAATGATAGTAGTTTGATTACGATTTACAAAGGGATTCGGGCTAAAAAAGAAGAGAATATAACAGGCAAACTCAAAGAGCAATTTCCTTCCTTAGAATTTGAAGAATATTTTGGAGGACAATATAAATACGATTATTATATAACATTTGAATAAATTAAAGAGCTATGAAAAAGAAAATTTTAATTATTGTAGGTGATAATTTGGGACTAAAAAGGGATCAGATTGATTATGAAGATCTTGAAATTGTAAAATTTCCAACAATAGTAGATGGAAAAGAATATCGAGAAAGTGAAGAGCATGATGCTAATTGGCTGATATCAAAATTTGAAAGAGAAAATATAGTAGCTAAATCTTCTACTTTGCCCCAAAAAGACATTGTCGAAATTATCGAAAAAAATCATTCAAAATTCGATCTTATTATTCATGTGGTTATGAGTAGCGGACTTTCGGCTGCTTCTTTCAAAGTAGCTGAAAATATTCGTAAACAATATGAAAATATTATTCCGATTATTAATGTAGATAGCAGACAAACAGTTTGTGGGGTGGCAAATGTTGTGCTTGGTATTATTGATTTGATAAAAGAGAACGATGATTTAAGCATAGAAGAGTTGACTCGATTATGTCAAGAAGTGGTGGAAAAAACTTATTCCTATTTTATACTTCCTGATTTATCATATTTATACAAAGGAGGAAGAATTGGTAAAGCACAATCATTAATGGGAAGTGTGTTGCATATTATTCCGATTGTTGGAGCAATGGGAGACAATGAAGATGGCATTATCGTTCCTTGTGGGAAAGGAAGAACTTTTAAGCAAGTCAATGATCAGGTAATAGAATTGATCAAAGAGAAAATGAAAGAAAAATCAGTAGAAAAAATCAGGCGAGCCATTGTCCTTTATGGTTATGGTGATAGCAATCAGGAAGCTATTGCAGATTTTGTTGAAAAAGCAAAGTCATTGCCCACTCAAGATTTTATTATAGGAAAACCTGGATTAGTTGATACCGTTTATATAGGACCAGGCGGTTATTTAATTTCAGTTTATTTAAAATAAAAAATATATTATGAACACCTATTTATTTTATTCGTTTTGTTTGCTAATAGGTTATTTGATTGGTTCCATTTTATTTGCTCGTTTGATTACCAAACTTGTTACAGGGCGAAATATTACGGAACTTGGCAATCGCAATCCAGGCGCTTATAATGTGTTTAGAAATGTAGGGAAAAAGTGGGGGATTCTCGTAGGAATTCTGGATGTCGGGAAAGCACTTTTTCCCATGTTAATTGCCAAATATGCTTTTCATCTTCAAGATGATATTGCATTGGGATGTTTAGGAATAGGAGCTTTGTTGGGACATGGTTATTCTATTTTTTATCATTTTGAAGGTGGACGAGCTGCATCGACATTAATGGGTATGTTTTTATTTTTTATTCCTTATGAATTTTTAATTTCTTTTTTAATTACTAGTATAATTGTTTTACTCTTCATTAAAAAAGATTATGGAGTGTGGGGACCCACATTGATTATAGCATTCAGTGCCATTTCTTGTTTGTTCTTTCATCATCCTGTCGAAGTAAAAATTATTATCTGGATTGGTGCATTAATTACCTTATTTTTTAATCGTGATGCGGTCCAGGAACGAACAAAAAAGCTGAGTCCTGCCGTTAAGAAAAAATAGGAATCAACATAAATTTATAATTAAATAAATTTATTACTGTCAAGAAGTCAGACTTTTCGGATTTTTTTTCAGAAGTTTGACTTTATATTTTTGCAAATTATGAGTCTTGTTTATTTATCACTTGGAAGCAATCTTGGAGACAAAACTTCACATTTAAATAGTGCGATTGAAAAGCTGAATCAACTGGCAGGAACAGTTGTCCGGCGATCTTCGTTTTATGTTACGAAGCCGTGGGGATTTGAATCGAAAAATGATTTCTTAAATGGTGTGGTTTTATTGAAAACTTCTCTTTCCCCTCTTGCTCTTTTAGAAAAAATTCAACAAATAGAACAGATGATGGGGCGAGTTTCTAAAACTTCTCATCAGAAATACGTCGATAGAACTATTGACATAGATATTTTGCTTTATGATAATCTTGTCATGGAACATCCTTCTTTGACTTTGCCCCATCCGCTTATGACAAGCCGAGATTTTGTTCTTATTCCGCTATTTGAAATTGCACCTAATATAACAGATCCTCGAACAGGAATGAAAATGAAGAATTTTTTATCAACAAAATCTTCCATTTAAAAAGCAATTTGTTATAGACAAAGAAAATTTTTCTAATAGATTCCAAAAATTTGTTTTAGGTTAATAAAGCAAAAACTTTATTCAACTTTTAATAATCGTCCTGTTTGTGGATCGATATAAATTTTGGTTTTTGGATTTTGAAGTACTTCATTGGGAAGAGGAACGACAACACCAAATTGCGGAATAAGAAATTGCTGAGAAAAATAAATATTTTTACCATCACCAATGTTCACCAACGTAGAAGAAGGTAACACAGTGTTTAAAGTTTCTTGATGATCTTTTGTTTTAGTTGCCGGAACAAACGTAAAAGAATTGGGCGAAATGGTGATATAGTAAGGCGCACCTGATAAATCGTCAGGAGGAACAACACCTTTCAACGTTGAAAAACGGAATAAGATTTCATTTTTCAATGGTTTGTTGGGAGTTAGGTATAAAACTTGTGTTTGTTTTTCTGAAATAGTTTTCCCAACAAAAAGTTCAGTTAATTCTTTTTCTCTGGCATTTAATTCTTTCAACAACGTATTGAGAGAAGCTCCATCTGCTGGTAAATGATCCACCTCACAAGTGAGAATATTTAATCGGCTATCGCGAATATCGTAGATTTGTTTGGCGGCTCCTTCAGCTAATTTTGCTGTAGAACCTGCCAACAAATATTCTTCCCCCAAAGGTAATAAAAAATAAGAGGAGTTTTTCTTTTCTTTGGAAGACAAAGTAACAGAAGGTTTTCCTCCTTCAGGTGAAGGCGGACATTCAACATTAATTCCACATAAAATGCCTTGTTGATTGAGGGTAATGTTTTTTAAAAGAGAATTTTTACTGGGAACAAAAGAATAAGTTCTTTGAAGATCAGGAATAACTTTGGTATAAACTGTAATATTTTTTATGCTATAAGTAGTTTTTTCTTCCGTAATCACATTTTTAGTTGCTAAATATCTTTCAGAATAAAGATAAAATATGCCTGGTGTCTGGGTAGTTTTTTCCATTTGCACTTCGATGCACAATTGAGTCATTGGTAAAGAATAAATAATGACAGGCTGGTTTTCCGTAATTGAAAAATTCTGAGCAGTCAGCAATAAACTTATGGAAATAACGCTAAAAAATGATATTAATTTTTTCATGACAAGTAAAATATATAGATTATATATATGAAACGAAAAAACAAGGTTTGTATTTTATAATCTCATTTTTTTATCTTTTTATTTTCAGCTCTTTTTCTTTGTTGTGTTTTTTTTACCATTTAACTTTTTCCCTGTTACCGTATTGCTTTTTCTTTTCTTTTGGGAAGTTTTTTCCTTGTTATTTTTTTCTGCTTGAGATTTAATTAATTCTATACATTTTTCATACGTTAATGTTGATGGATCAACATTTTTTGGAATTTTGTAATTTGTTTTATTATATACTATATAGGGTCCGTATCGTCCATTTAAGACCTGAATTTCATTCTTTTCTCCAAAAGTAGCAATAGTTTTATTTTTTTCTTCATTTCTTTTCTTATTAATGATTTCTATTGCTTGCTCATTTGTAATAGTAAGTGGATCCAGATTTTTAGGTATGGAATAAAAAGAATTTCCTTGTCGGACATAGGGTCCAAAACGCCCAATCGCCACAGTTAAAGGTTGATTTTCATATTCTCCCACGTTACGTGGAAGTTTAAATAATTCCAGGGCTTCTTCGAGTGTAATGAGTTCCATCGAATAATTTTTCGGCAGGGAAGCAAAAGCAGGATTTTCCCCATCTTCTCCAGTACCAAGTTGAACAAAGGGTCCATATTTCCCAAATTTTACGGAAACTTGCTTGCCTGTTTCAGGATCAATTCCCAAAATACGCTCTTTTGCTTTTCGATCTTTACTAGTTAATGTTTTTTCAACGGCTGCATGAAATTTTTTATAAAATTTGTCAATTACTTCAGTCCATTTTACTTTTCCTGCAGCAATACTATCAAATTCTTTTTCAACATTCGCAGTGAAATTATAATTCAAAATAGAAGGAAAATATTCCATTAAAAAATCGTTTACTACCATTCCAATATCGGTAGGGAAAAGTTTAGATTTTTCAGCACCCCTTGCCTCGGTTTCTATTTTATCTTCAATTTTGTTATTATTAAGAATTAGCACATTATAATCTCTTTTTTCAGCAGGACGGTCCTTTTTCTCTACATACAATCGATTTTGAATGGTAGAAATGACAGGAGCGTAAGTGGAAGGACGCCCAATTCCCAATTCTTCCAGTTTTCGCACTAAACTGGCTTCGGTGTATCGAGGAGGATGTTGTGAAAAATGTTGCTGAGCAACGATTTTGGAAGGAGATAAACTTTCACCTACTTTCATTGATGGAAGTATATTAGTGCTTTCATTTTCATTTTCTTCATCACTGGATTCTGCATACAATTTCAAAAAGCCATCAAATAAAATTACTTCTCTGTTAGCTATAAATTGATAGGGAGAATTTTTCATTGCAATGGTGATGGTCGTTTTTTCTAATTCTGCATCAGCCATTTGTGAAGCCATGGTTCGTTTCCAAATCAGGTCGTATAAGCGTTTTTCCTGAAGAGTTCCTTCAATTTGGTGTACATTCATGTAAGTAGGACGAATAGCTTCGTGGGCTTCCTGAGCTCCTTTGGTTTTGGTTACAAAATGTCTTTTTTTTACATATTGAGGTCCAGCAATTTTTTTGATTTCTACTTCGGAAGTATTCAAAGCCAGTTCAGATAAATTGACAGAATCGGTACGCATGTATGTAATTTTTCCGGATTCGTACAAGCGTTGAGCCAACATCATGGTTTGCGAGACAGAAAAACCAAGTTTCCTTGCTGCTTCTTGCTGCAAGGTTGAAGTAGTAAAGGGAGGAGCTGGAGATTTTTTTGCTGGCTTGGTAACGATATTTTCAATGAAAAATTCTTCTATTTTACACTTTTGTAGAAAAGCCAAAGCTTCTTCTTTTCCGCGAAAACGTTGCTGTAATTCTGCTTTTAATTCAACGAGAGAACCATTTTTATCTTTTCCACTGAAAAAACCAGTGATTTTATAAAAAGATTCGGGAGTGAATTGATTGATTTCCCTTTCGCGTTCCACAATGAGACGTACAGCTACGGATTGAACTCTGCCGGCTGAAAGGGAAGGACGGATTTTACGCCATAATAGTGGCGACAATTCAAATCCTACAATTCTGTCCAGTACACGACGAGCTTGTTGAGCATCAACCAGATGCAAATCTATTGGGCGAGGATGTTCAATGGCATGAAGAATGGCATCTTTTGTAATTTCGTGAAAAACAATTCGTCGTGTTTTTTCTTCTTTCAGGTTTAATACTTCAAACAAATGCCATGCAATAGCTTCTCCTTCGCGATCTTCATCGGATGCCAGCCAAACCATATCGGCATCTTTTGTGGACTTTTTCAGCTCAGCTACTATTTTTTTCTTTTCAGGTGAAATTTCGTAAAGTGGTTGATAATTGTTTTCAAAATCAATTCCGATGTTCTTTTCACTTAAATCGCGAATATGTCCATAACTGGACATTACTTGATAGTCTTTTCCAAGAAATTTTTCAATAGTCTTAGCTTTGGCAGGGGATTCTACAATAACAATGTTTTTAGGCATAGCGTTTAGGTTATCAAATAATATTTGCGTGCAAAGTAACAAAAATTGGCAGGTATCAGCCAAATTTTCAACTCATTATTTTCTCAATTTTATAATAAAACATATATTTCCAGCCTTTATCTACCTGATAATAAGATTTATAATCTTCTACTGATATTCAACTGTTATCAAAATTATTACAATTAAAATATTTCATATAAAAATAAAATTGCTATATTATAAAAATTATACACGAAAAAGAAATATCATCTTTTACTTGAGTAAATTCATTAACCGATTGAGACAAAGAGAAAAACTATGCTCTTTGAGGAATATATAATATTGTAAATCAGCATTTTACAGATCAACATAAATTGATATACCTCTCAAGGCAAGGATTTACAAGAAAAAAATTCAACAATAGTTACCAAACTAAACAATATTTCAATAGAAAACTAAATTTACAAGCACAAAATACAAACACAATCCCGTAGTTTCAACTAAAGATTTAAATTTTTCAAACAAAATTTCTTACTTGCGGATTTTAGGTCATAAAAATTTGTTTTTTAATCTGGGTGTTTCCCTCAACCCCACTAACTTGAAGCTTGCCCGGATTTGTAATGTGGGTGTACCGAAGGCAAAAATGGGGTCACAAATTGCAAATTTATGTCAGCAGAAAAAATTTTAAGTTAATCGGCGTAAGGTATTCCGTTATTCTATGGAAAATCCTTGTGCTCTTACACCTCGCATTTTGCAAACTCCAAACCATTGATTGGTAATTGAATTTCTTTATAGCATAATAAATTAAGAATTAGTTTATAGTTTTAACAAATTATCGATGTTTTTATTTATATTTGTATAAAGATTAGGTTAGAAAAAAATGAAACTATATAAGAAAAAAATTTTCTTTTTTCTTTTCTTTATTTGCCTTTTTTATTCCTGTGAAGACGACAATGAATATCGTGTGGACAGTGAATTTTTACCTTACTTAACACGATTTGAAATAGAAGCAGGTAAACGAGGAAAAAATTTTAACTTCCAAAGGGATGGAATAATTATTGAATTTGCCAAATTGAAAGAAAGCACAGCAGGTTTAACTTATAAGGAACATCCTGTTCGCATACAGATTGATAAAAAATATTGGGAGGATATTTCTTCCTCAGCAGGAGCAGATATAATGAAAGAAAATTTGCTTTTTCATGAATTGGGACATGGCATATTAGGTCGAAAACATTTGAATACTGTTCTTGAAAATGGCGATTGGAAATCTATTATGTGTGGTGGAGAGAAAATAGACAATCGTTCCTGGAATATCAATTATAGAGGCTTCAGAAGGAATTATTATATTGATGAATTGTTTGATGAAAGTACTACTCCACCTTTTCTTTTAACTTCTATTTTTAATATTGATACTTTAGCTTATAGTTTAGTGATTGAAAAAAATTTTGATGATGCGCAACACGCTGGATGGACGATAAAAAATACAACTACTTATGAAACCTCCATAGATAATAGACGTTTAAAATTTCAATCAAAAATTGATTCGCTCTATTTTGTTTTTGCCAAAACTAACGTAAATATTCAAAGTGATTTCAAATATAAACTGACTTTGGAATGCCAAAATTGCCAGAGTAATGATCAATATGGAATAATTTTTGGAACCCTTCCGGATTCTTTTTCACCGCAAGGAAAAAAATCTATTGAATATTTTACTATTGATCAGGAACAACAAATGTTTATGGGGAATAGTAACTGGTATAGCTTTTATACTCAATTATTCAAACCCGAAATTCAAATTAATGGACAAAATAAGTTAGAAATTGTTAAATCAGGGCAAATATTATATTATTTTATCAATGAAAGGTACACATATTGTTCTGAAATAGAGGCAAGCGAAGATGGTTTTTATTTTGGTTTTATAGTACCGCCAAAAGGTACGATGTTGGTAGATAATTTTTTAATTTATGAAAAAATGCCAAGAGATGTTTCCACAGCAAAGATAAAAGGAACTACAATTCCTGAATTTAAAGTTTTATCTTGTCCAGTGGAAAATTTCAGACCTGATATGAAAAAATGATTTTCAATTATCTAAAGTTTAAAAATCGGTTGCACAAATTTTTTTAATGGTGAGAAAATGGCTATAATTCAAGAAGAACATTATATAAAAAGAAAAACTTTCGTCGAAGCAGATGTTGATTTTTTGAAATTGATCAATGAACTAAATAAGGTAATAAGGTTATAATTAAGTAGATATTTCAAAGTTATTAAGGTTGAATGTTTTTATATAAGGTTTTAATGAATAACCTCGAGGCAAGCCTCGAGGAATCCTTTTGATTAAAAAATCTAAACAATTTGTCGATGCGAGATGATTTTTGGATGGTTAAATAGAATTTTTTTGTAAAATTCAGTGAAAATGAATGGTTATTACACTATAACGTAATGGTCAAAATGTTAATTCAGTAGAGACGCCATATATGACGTCTCTACTGAAATTCGTTGAATAACAGTTAATTATTCACAACGAATAAATACCGGTAATTTTTTACTTCAATGAAACAGGGTTAATTTTTCAACCTTATCATGCTGAAAACCTTAATAACAAGAGAAAAAACAAATAAACCAAACCTTATTACCTTATTGTAGCAAGTTTAAAAATTGATTATCACAAATAAAAACGTAAATTAATATTTTAGATTTCAACTATGGCTAAATTCGTAATTTATGAAGTACTTCCAAGATTGTTTGGAAACTATAATACAACGAATAAATACAATGGCAGCATTGAAGAAAACGGGTGTGGAAAATTTAATAGTTTTACCGACAAAGCTCTCCAGGAAATCAAATCGTTAGGAGTTACGCATATCTGGTACACCGGCATCCTTGAACATGCTACCCAAACCGATTATTCTGCTTATGGGATTAAAAAAGATTTTCCTTGTATTGTGAAAGGAAAAGCAGGTTCACCTTATGCCGTAAAGGATTATTATGATGTAGATCCTGATTTGGCTGAATATGTTCCTGAAAGAATGAAAGAATTTGAAAATTTGATTAATCGTACGCATGCGGCGGGTTTGAAAGTTATTATTGATTTTGTCCCCAATCATGTGGCACGTCAATACTATTCAGATGCTAAACCAAAAGGTGTTGAAGATTTTGGAGAAAGAGATCATCCAGAGTGGGCATTTTCACCTTTCAATAATTTTTATTACATTCCATCTCAGCCATTTGCGCCTCAATTTGATATTGATGGTTATTATGAATTTCCTGCCAAAGCCACAGGAAACGACCAGTTCACACCTTCGCCTACCATTTATGATTGGTACGATACTGTTAAGTTGAATTATGGAGTTAATTATATGGAAGGGATGCAAAAGCAATTTGATCCTATACCTGATACTTGGTTCAAAATGCTGGATATTTTGCTGTTTTGGGCAGGGAAAGGGATTGATGGTTTTCGGTGTGATATGGCAGAAATGATTCCAGTAGAATTCTGGAATTGGGCTCTCGTTCAGGTAAAAGAAAAATATCCCGATATTATTTTTATTGCTGAAATTTATAAACTTCCTGAATACAGAAATTATCTTTGTAATGGTAAATTTGATTATTTGTATGATAAAATTGGCCTTTACGAAACGCTTCGGAATATAACTACGCGAAATTATCCGGCACGAAACATTACGTATGCCTGGCAACAATTGAACGGCATTGAAAATTATATGCTCAATTTTTTGGAAAATCATGATGAACAACGAATTGCTTCTGGATTTTTTGCTGGGGATGGCATGTATGCTCAACCAGCTATGATCGTAGCGGCTACTTTAACTAAAGCTCCGGTGCTGATTTATTTTGGTCAAGAATTGGGTGAATTAGGAATGGATATTGAAGGTTTCAGTGGACTTGACGGAAAAACATCTATATTTGACTATTGGGGAGTTAAATCTATACAAGCATGGGCAAATAATGGCAAATTTGATGGAGCAAAATTAACAAAAAAACAAAAGGAGCTCAGAAATTTTTATCAGAAATTATTGAATATTACTCTTCATGAAAAAGCCATCACAGACGGTGTCATGTACGATCTGGAATATGCCAATTTTAATAATCCTAACTTTAATACGCATGAACAGTTTTCTTATATTCGAAAATATGAAGATGAATTACTTTTATTTGTATTGAATTTTGACGACAAGGAACTGTACACGGAGGTAAGAATTCCATTAGAGGCTTTTCAATTTCTTGAATTGCCAATCGATCAACATTATAGTGGAATAAATTTATTAGATGAATCTGAAAAAATTAGCCATATTTTTCTTTCGCCTGATGTTTATTTTAAAACTACTCTTCCACCTTGGAGAGGAAAAATTTTTAAATTAACACAGGAATCATAAGCATTGAGATGTAGAAAAAGAAAGGAAACTGTAAATAAATCTTTGATTAATAACTAAAGTTTCGCACTTTGATTTAATGATTTGAAAGACAGGAAATAATGAAGTGCAATTTAATTATTTCCCATCTGATTATCAATACATTATTGATTCCATTTTCGTCAAACTGCTTCCTGGAGCGGAGGAGCAAGCATCCTTGAAACTAATTCTGCTGTTTTTGGACAATTCATGATCAACTCGAACAGTTCATCAATATCTTTTTCCAATGCTTCGCATATTTCACGCAGCAACTCCAAAAATAATCCCCAAAGACGTTCATCAAGTGTCTGCTGCAAATATTCCGCATTCATTACCCTGAAAAGTTCTCCCATCGATTCATAGTGCTCATACCGATATCGAAAAGATAACAAAATGT